>DASVWY010000125.1:0-2530 GCA_036392975.1 Solirubrobacterales bacterium
GGGCTTGCCGATGTCGTGTAGGAGGGCGCCGAAGCGCAGAGCGGTGCCGCGGGTCATCTCGTCTGCCAGTAGCTCGTCGAGCAGCTGGCGTGCCTCGGCCGCGCGGTCGCCGGCGAAGCGCTCCAGGTTGGCCTCGACCTCGAGCGTCCGCTCCAGCACCGCCAGGGTGTGGCCGTGTACGTCGAGGTGGTGATTAGGACCCTGCTCGACTCCGCGTAGCGCCTCCAGCTCCGGCAGGATGACCGCGGTCAGGCCCAGCTCATCGAGCAACATCAGCCCGCGCAGAGGGTCGGGACCGCCGAGCAGGCGACGCAGCTCCGCCAGCTGCCGCTCCCCGGCCGGCTCCGCAGCGCGAGAGGCCTCCCGGCGGGCGAGGGCCACCGTGCCGGCGTCGATCTCCAGGCCGAGATCGACCGCGAGGCGAGCGGCGCGCAGAAGGCGCAGCGGATCGGCGGCAAAGCTGCTCTCGCCGACGACGCGCAGGACTCTCCGCTCGAGGTCGGCGAGGCCGCCATGGGGATCGATCGGCTCTCCACCCTCCAGCGGGACGGCGACGGCGCCGAGCGTGAAGTCCCGCGCCGCCAGATCCGCCTCGATCGTCTCACCCCGTAGCGCCGTCACGTCGACCTGCCAGGAACGATCGCCCGCGACGGTCCGCCAGGTCGCGAACTCGGCCGAGAGCTCGAACGAGTGACCGCCTCCCGTGCGGGCGATCGCCTGGGCCACGGTCGCGGGGTCCCCGGCGACGGCGAGGTCGAGATCGGTTACCTCGGCGCCGCGGACCGCGTCGCGCACGGCGCCGCCGACGATCCAAGCCTTCTCGTCGCCCGGCAAAGCACGCCGGGAGAGGGCGACGATCGGCGCCGCGTCGAGGCGCCCGGCGAGACCCCCCCCGGCGCCGCTCATGCGCTTTCGCGCGGGACCCTGGCCGAGAGCCCGCAGGTGATCTCGTAGTTGATCGTCCCCAGGCGGGCCGCCAGCTCCTCGGCGAGGATCGACTCCTCTCCCTGCGAGCCGATCAGCACCGCCTCGGCACCCGGCTCGATGTCCGTCTCCGGCCCGAGGTCGATCGTGACGTTGTCCATCGAGACCGTGCCCACCAGGGGGTAGCGGCGACCGCCCACCAGCACCTCCGCGTTGTTGGACAAACCCCGCCGGACCCCGTCGCCGTAGCCGAGCGGCAGCACTCCGACCCAGGTCTCTTGGCTCGCCCGCCAGGTCTGCCCGTATCCGGCGCTGTCGCCGGGGTGAAAGCGCTTCACGTCGGCGACGTAGGAGCGCAGCGAAAGCGCCGGCTCCAGGCCGCGCTTGGCAGGATCCTCTTGGAAAGGGTCGAGTCCGTAGACGGCGACGCCGCAACGAACCATGTCGAAGTGGGAGCGGCGGTCGCGGAAGACGGCAGCGCTGTTGGCGGCGTGAACGACGAGCTGAGGGAACTCGGCCTTGGCCGCCTCAGCCACGGCGCCGAAGCGCTCCAGCTGCTCGTCGAAGAAGGTCGAGTCGCGTTCGTCGGCGGTGGCGAAATGGGTCCAGAGGCCGGCCGGGACGAGGTCGGGACTCTCGGCGCAGGCGCGCAGCAGCGCCAGGACCTCGGCCGGGTCGCGATTGCCGAGCCGCCCCATGCCGCTGTCGTACTTGACGTGGACCCGGGCCGTGCTGCCCTGCGCGCGAGCGCGATCGGCGACCCGACGAAGAAAGCCGTCGCGCCATACCGCCACCTCCGCTCCGGCCGAGAGGGCGGCGTCGAGGTCCTCGTGGCCGAGTGCCCCCATCGTCAGCAGCGGGACGTGCGCGAAGCGTCGGCCGATCTGCGCGGCCTCCACCCCCGTCGCCACCGCCAGCCTCGTCGCGCCGCCCGCCAGCGCGGCGGCCGCACAGGCATCCGCGCCGTGCCCGTAGCCGTCGGCCTTGACGACCGCGCAGAGCTCGGCTCCGTCCGCCAGCTCGGATGCGATCCGGGCGCAGTTGCGTTCCACCGCGCCGGTGTCGATCCGGGCGACCGCCCGCACCATGACTACCCGACGAGCGCCGCGAGCGCGTCGGCCCGCGTGACCAGGCCGGCGAGGCGCCCCTCGTCGTCGACCACGGGCAGATGGTTGTGGTGCTTCTCGGCGATCGTCCTCGCCACCGTCTCGGCGCTGGCGTAGTCGTGGACGACCACCGGATCGGCGGTCATCAGCTCCGACACCTTCGTCGCGAAGGCCTTCTCCAGCCGCTCCTCGAAGCCCTTCATCGAGCCGACGAAGACGACCCCGCCCATGATGTTGAAGTAGTGCGGCAGGTGCAGATCCGCTTCCTCTTCGCGGAGGACCAGGTCCGACTCGCTGACGATCCCCACCACGCGCCGTTCGTCGTCGACGACCGGAATCGCTCCCTTGTCGGTCTTGGCCAGCAGCTCGATCGCGTTGCGGACGTCGGCTTCGGCGGAGACGGCCGGCACTTCGGCGTCCATGATCTCGGCGGCGGTCTTCATCTGCTCGCGAGGTTATTCGACCGGCAAGTCGAAACGGAGCCCCGCCGGGATCGAGTC
>DASVWY010000126.1:0-3612 GCA_036392975.1 Solirubrobacterales bacterium
GGGCCGGCGACGCTGGAGCTGATCGATCGCGAGGTGGAGCGGATCGTCGGCGACGCGGTCGACCGAGCCGAGGACGTCCTGCGGCGCAACTGGAGCAGCGTCTACGAGACGGCGAACGCCCTGGTCGAGCAGGAGACCCTCTCCGGCGTAGCTCTCGACGCAGTCCTCTCGACGGTCCAGCCGACGCTGCTCGATCTCGGGGCGCCGGGGGTCCCGCTCCCGCACCCGCGCGATCGCCAGCCGCAGCCGGAAGGTGAATAGGACCGCCACCCGCCTCGCGGGCCTGCTCCTGAAAACGCTCGCGCTGGCCGGTCTGCTTGCGATGCCCACCGCGCTGGCACCGGGGAAGGCTCGGGCTGGCGAGCCGATCTGGCGCCTGGAGCAGCCGCCACCGCCGCAGGGGGCCCCCTTCAAGGTGCCGCTCGGTGCTCCCGGCGACCTCCAGTTCTGGGCCCCCAACCGCGGCCTGTTGACGATCGAGGGCAACGAGACGATTCCGCGCGGGATCTACAGCTGGAATGGTCAGAGCTGGCACCAGCTGGCCACCGTCTGCGGCGGCCCGGGCGACACCGCGCGGATCGCCTGGGCCGGACCGACCGAGTTCTGGGTGGTGAGCGAACCGAGCCTGCCGCGGCGCGGTTCGGGCCTCGCCCTCTGCCGCTTCAAGGATGGCCAGGTCGTCGGTTCCTGGAGCACCCGAGTCGACGCCGCCGACCCCTTCCGGCAGATGACGTCGGCGACCTGCGCCGGGCCGAGCGAGTGCTGGTTCGGCGGCGTCGGCTCGCAGGATGCGCTCGGCGAGCGCGTCGGCGCCTTCCACCTGCACTGGGACGGAACCGATCTGGAGACGGTCTACGGGCCGCAGGGGCGGGGGGTCAGCGACATGCAGTTCCACGCCGGCGAGCTGTTCGAGAGCACGCTGGTCGGGCGCTCGCCGGAGAACCACCTCGATCCGGTCGATCTGGCCGCGTCGGAGGAGCCCTTCCCGCGCCTGCTGCACAGGGTCGTGGCCGGTGCCTTCTTCAACGATTCATTCGAGCCGGCGCCGTTGGCCGGCTTGCCGGCCGACGGCAGCGAGCTGCTGGCGCTCGACAGCGATGGCGCCGATCTCTGGGCGGTTGGGGGCGGGGCCGCCTCCTCGTCGGGCCCGCCGCTGGACGAAGCCGATCCTCGCCACGACGGGGGCGTCGTCGAACGGCCACCGCTGGCGGCGCGGCTCGTCACCGGCTCCTTCCAGGAGTTGGTCCTCAGCGGCGCCAGCTTCGGCCCGACCGATCGCCTCGGGGACGTCGCCGCGATTCCCGGCAGCGGCGACGCGTTCGCCACCGTCGTCCCCTTTGGCGAGCGACGCAGCATCAACACCAAAGCGACCGTGGCGCGGATCGCGGCCGATGGGACGACGGCGACGACAAGGCTGCCCGTCGCCGGCAGCGGCCGCGGCAGCGCCGCCCACGTCGATTGCCCGGCCGCCAACGAGTGCTGGCTGGTCACCTGGGCGGGCTGGCTGTTCCACTACAGCGACGGGACGCCGCTTCCGCTCGACACCGAGCCCGCCTTTCAGGGGACGATCGAGTTCCGGCCCAACGAGTCGGCCGAGCAGTTCGTGCCCGACCGCCCCCCGGTCGACGACTCGCAGCTGTTCGCGCCGCCGGAGCTCGAGCAGGACCCGACCGCCGCCCCTCAGCCCGTCAGGGTGAGGCGGCTGCCCCCGCTGCTGAAGAAGGTGCGTTCCCGGCTGCGCGGGTCGGTCCTGCTGGTCAGCTTCACCGTCACCAGGCGCGCGCGTGTGCGTCTGATCGCCAAGCGCGGCGGCCAGACCGTGGCCAGCACGCCGACGCGGGTCTTCGAGCCGGGGCGCCGCAGCCTTGCCCTGCGGTTGAGCCGCGACCGCTACCCGACCAGGCTCGCCTTCGAGGCTTCCGAGGTGAAGCGATGAGGGGGCGCGCTCGCCACGCCGTCGTCTTCGCCGCGATCCTGGCGGCGCTGCTCGTCGCCGCCTCGCCGGACAGGGGCAAGACGGCGACGCCCGCGGCGGGTCCCCTGCCCCTGCTCGGGCCCGCCGACACCGCGATGACGCTGATGGGTGCCGCGCCGGGCGGCGAGGCCGGTGAGGCGTGGGGGTACCGGCAGCTGCCGCTGGCGGTCGGTGCGGTGCGGGTCGGCACGCGGGAGCTGGAGTTCGGCCCGGCCCTGGGTGTGGCGCCGGACCCGCAGCTCGTCTTTCTCCGTCACACCGATTCCCACGGCTGGCAGGTCTTCGACGCTCCGCGCGACGAGGCGGGGCAGCCGTACCGCGGGCCGACCGCGGTCAACCGGCTCTCGGCGCGGATCGCGCGCGGCGGCGGCGGCGTCCTGGTGGGACGCGACACCTCGCGCCCGGTGGGCAAGCAACTGGTCGTGCTGCACCGCGAGCCGGGGGGGTGGTGGAGGGCGCTGGAACCGCCGCCGCCCGACGTCTTGCTGCCGGCGGAAGGGGAAAGGCCGGCCGAGGCGCTCGCCGCCGACCAGGGCCAGGGCGCCGTCGCGATCGCCGCCTTCGACGAGGCCGGCCACACCGGGCTGCTGTTCGGGCCCCAGGGGCGCTCTGCCGCGGATGGGATCGTCCACTTCGACGGGCAGGAATGGAGCCGCGAGCCGATCGAGGTTCCGTTCGACTCGGTGGCCGAGTTCCGCATCGTGGCGATCGACGCCACCGGTCTCGGCAATGCCTGGGCGCTCGCCCTTCCGGACGACGAAACCTCGAGCCGGTCCGTCGTCCTCCTGCAGCGGACCTCGACTCCGGACGGGCCGCGCTGGGTCGAACGGCCGTTGAACGGCACGCCCTTCGCCGAGCGCGACGAACCCGCGACGCAGATAGCCGGCGCCGGCCCAATCGGCGGCGCCGCCCAGTCGCTGACGGTGACCGCCGACGGTGTCTGGGTCGATTTGGCGGCGGAGATCGAAGGCGTCGATCTCGACGTCACCGTCTTCTTCGACGCCGGGGCGGGCGCCGTCAGCGGCAGCTGGTGCGACGCCGCGCCATGCGCTGCGCCGCTGGGCGCCAAGCTCTCGCGACAGGGTGGCTACCGGAGCTTCGCCTGGGCCGGTAGCGGCTTCGGCACGCGGGTGATCACGAACCCGCTCGAACCGGGCGGCAACGAGGAGACTAACCGCGGCACCTACCTCCGGTTTGCCGATGGGGCTTTCGTGCGAATGCCGGGGGGCGGCGGCAACTTCCGCCCCAGCGGTGCCTTCGCCAGCGTCGAAAGCGGCTGGCTCGAGGGTCCTGTCGAGGTCTCGTTCGCGACGCCGCCGGCGCGACTGCGTCCTTGGCCGATCTCCGCTCGCGCCCCGCTCGTCGACGTGGCCGGCGCGCCCGGCGCCGCCTCCGCCGCCGCGATTGGCTCCGGCGCCCTCGCCGTCGGCCTCGACGGCACCGTTCTCCGTTACGAGCCCGGCCGCGGCTGGCAGCGCGAGTTTCTGCTCAGCTCGAGTGGCAGCGTCAACCGCGCCACCCTGCGCGGCGTCGCCTGGCCGGAGCCGCCGCGCGCCCACGCCGTCGGCGACCTCGGGGCGATGTGGATGTGGAACGCCTCCGATGACCTTTGGATTCCCGACCCCGGTGTCCCGATC
>DASVWY010000127.1:0-2055 GCA_036392975.1 Solirubrobacterales bacterium
CGGGGGCGCCGGCGCCGCGGTCGCGGTCAGGGCCACCGCAAGCGATGAGCCGATTGCGATCGTCGGCATGAGCTGCCGCTTCCCGGGCGGGGCCGATTCGCCCCGCGGGCTTTGGGAGCTGGTGGCGGAGGGACGTGACGGCATCGGCGCCTTCCCCGAAGACCGAGGCTGGGACCTCGGCCGTCTCTACGAGTCCGGCTCCGTTGACGGCACGCGGAAAGGCGGTTTCCTCGCTGGCGCCGGCGACTTCGACGCGGACTTCTTCGGCATCTCCCCGCGAGAGGCGCTGGCGATGGACCCGCAGCAGCGACTGCTGCTGGAAGCGGCATGGGAGGCATTGGAAGGCGCGGGCATCGATCCACGCTCCTTGCGGGGCAGCGAAACCGGCGTCTTCGCCGGCGCGGGGCACAGCAATTATGGAGCCGGCAACGCGACGCCCGGAGGGTACGTGTTGACAGGGGGCGCCACCAGCGTGCTCTCCGGTCGCATCTCCTACAGCCTCGGTCTCGAGGGGCCGGCGATCACGATCGACACCGCGTGCTCGTCCTCGCTTGTAGCAATGCACCTGGCCGCTCAAGCGCTGCGGCAAGGGGAGTGCTCGCTGGCGGTGGCAGGTGGAGTGACCGTCCTCGCGAGCCCTCTGGTCTTCGCCGAGTTCGGCAACCACGGAGGTCTCGCTCCCGACGGGCGCAGCAAGTCCTTCGCGGAGGCGGCTGACGGGGCCGGCTTCTCGGAGGGCGCCGGCGTGCTCGCCTTGCAGCGGCTCTCTGACGCCGAGCGCTCCGGGCGCCCGATCCTCGCGGTGATTCGCGGCTCGGCCGTGAACCAGGACGGCGCCTCCAACGGCCTCACCGCGCCCAATGGCCCCTCGCAGGAACGGGTGATTCGTCAGGCGCTGGCCAACGCGCGTCTGGAGCCCAAGGACGTCGACGCGGTCGAGGCGCACGGCACCGGCACCACCCTCGGCGACCCGATCGAGGCCGGCGCGCTGCTCGCCACCTACGGCCAGGACCGCGAGCAGCCGCTGAAGCTCGGCTCGATCAAGTCCAACATCGGCCACACCCAGGCCGCGGCCGGAGTCGCCGGCGTGATCAAGATGGTGATGGCGATGCGCGAGGGGGTGTTGCCGAAGACGCTCCACCTCGACGCCCCTTCCTCCAAAGTCGATTGGTCGGCAGGGGAGATCGAGCTGCTGGCTGAGCCCCAGCCCTGGGAGCCGAACGGAGGGCCGCGCCGCGCCGGCGTCTCCTCCTTCGGGATCAGCGGCACCAACGCGCACCTGATCTTGGGGAGGCGCCCGTCTCGCAATCGGTGGGCGTCGAGACCGGCGAGGGAGAGGGCTCAGACGGTGCGGCCGAACGGGCTCCATTGCCGACCCCGATCCCGCTCACGCTCTCGGCCAAGAGCGAGCCGGCCCTGCGGGAGTCCGCGGCCCGCCTCGTCTCCCACGTCGAGGACAACGAAGACCTCGATCCCGTAGACCTCGCCTACTCGCTCGCCACCACCAGGAGCCACTTCGAGCGCCGAGCGGTAGCGATCGGCGCCGACCGCGAAGAGCTCCTCGCTGCCCTCAAGGCACTGAGCCGGGGAGAGGGAGCGCCCAACCTCCTCACCGCAACGGCTAGGGCGACCAAGCTCGCCTACCTCTTCAGCGGCCAGGGCTCCCAGCGCCAGGGCATGGGCAAGGAGCTCTACGAGTCCCACCCCGCCTACGCCGCCGCCTTCGACGAGGTATGCGAGGCACTGGAGGCAGAGCTTGGGCTCTCTATAAGGAAGATCGTTTTCGCCGACTCGCCCAGCTCAGCCGAGCGCCTTGCCCACACCAGCCTCGCCCAACCGGCGATCTTCGCCACCGAGGTGGCGCTGGCCAGGGCACTCGCCTCCCAGGGCCTGAAGCCCGAGCTCCTCGCCGGACACTCGATCGGGGAGATCGCCGCCGCCCACATCTCCGGCGTCCTCTCGCTCCAAGACGCGGCGAAGCTGATCGGCTCCAGGGCGACCCTGATGGGGGAGCTGCCCGAGGGCGGGGCGATGCTCGCGGTCAGCGCCAGCGAG
>DASVWY010000128.1:0-2099 GCA_036392975.1 Solirubrobacterales bacterium
TGAAGTCGGCCTTGGCCTCGGTGTAGGTCTCGCGGTCATTTGCGAAGCGGGCAGCGAGCTGGCGCTTCAGAGCCGCGTATTCCTCCGCCGCGGCAGGATCGGCCCGCAGGTGATCGCGGAACGCAAGCTCCTCAACGAAACGCCTGGATCCCATCGGCACCAGGTGCAGGTGATGGGTGCGACGGCCCGGATGCGGCTTGCAGAACCAGTGCATCTCCTCGGGGCGGTAGGGCGCGTAGAGGTAGTCGAGCTGGGCCAGCGGGTCGAAGCAGGCGCGGCCCGCCTCCAGGCTCTCGACTCCGACAAGGATGTCGATGACGGACTTCGCGTCGAGGCCGGGGACCGCGGTGCTGCCGACGTGATGGATCCCGCCGACGACCCACTCGCCGATAGCACTCTCCAGGGCCGCGCGCTCGCGCTCGAAGCGCTCAGGCCAGCTCGGGTCGTAGGCCACGATTCGAACCGGCTCGTCAATCCAGCTGTCCGCCCCCTGCGGATCCGCCTCGGTCACGGGAACGACCATACGGTCAAATAGGGTCGGCTCGGTGCCCAAGGGAGTCGACAGCGCCAAGCGGCTGGTGGGGATCGCGCTGGCCACGACCGCGTTTGTTCTTCCACTCGTCGCCTTCGGGCTGGCGATGGCGCTGGTCGAGGGGCACGCCAGCATCGCCTATTACGAGGCGGTCGCGCAGATCATCCCGATCGTGATCCTCGCCCTGGCGATCGAGCTGCGCTACTTCGCGCCCGGACGCGAGGTGCCGGAACCGCTGCGGCCATTCCTGCGCCGGCCCGAGCTGGCGCGGGCGATCGGATTCCTCTACGCGGCCGTTACTCTCCTGGCGCTGGTCGTCAGCGAGGCGGTCTCGCTGTGGGCGATCGCCGCCGACAGCTCGAGTCAGCTCCAGTTGAGCGTGACCACCGCGGGGCTCACCGCTGGCGCGGTGGCGCTTGTCGTGGCGATCCTGATGCCAGCGCCGGGCGACGCCAGCTCCAGCTGAGTCTCGTCTGCGGGCCCGCTCACGGCTGATGCCTTTTACAGGCTATAGGCGGTAAAAGGCCGCACTCGTCGGGCCGTCAGGGCCTGGCTTCGGGGCCCTTTTCGCGAATCCCCACTTTTCCGATCAACTTTCTGCTACTCTGCGCGACCTCTTTTCGAGTATGTCACTCAGAAAACTAATGCAGTCAGGAAAGAAAGGAATCCACTCCATGCGGAACGTTCGCAAGGCAACCCGGCAATCCAGTGTCCGTCTCGCTCTCCTGGCCGCCCTGGCCGTGGTCGCAGCGATGGTCGTGGCCGGTTGCGGGGGCAGCGACGACTCCGCCACCGGAGCGGACGGGGGCGGCGATCTCGACGTCGTCGGCTACTCCACCCCGGAGGCCGTCTACGAGGAAGCCCTCGAGCCGGGCTTCGAGGGCACCCCGGATGGCGCCGGCGTCAGCTTCAGCAACTCCTTCGGCGCCTCCGGCGACCAGAGCCGTGCGGTCGAGGCGGGGCAGCCGGCCTCGGTCGTCCACTTCGCCCAGGGCGGCGACATGATCCGCCTGGTGGAAGCCGGGCTCGTCGCCCCGGCCTGGGACAAGCAGAGATACGACGGCATCGCCCAGGACTCGGTCGTCGTCATGACCGTCCGCAAAGGCAACCCCGAGGGGCTGAAAGCCCTCGACGACCTGTTGACCGAGGACGTCGAGATCATCACCCCGAACCCGTTCAGCTCGGGCGCCGCTCGCTGGAACATCATGGCGATCTACGGCTCCCAGCTGCACCAGGGCAAATCCCCTCAGGAGGCCCTCGACGCCGTCAAGACGGTCCTCGAGAAGACCGTCGTGCAACCGGGCAGCGCCCGCGACGCGCTGGCCGCCTTCACCCAGGGCGAGGGCGACGTCCTGCTCGGCTACGAGAACGAGGCGATCAAGGCCCAGGAGGAGGGCGAGGACGTCGACTACGTCATCCCGCCCAGCACGATCCTGATCGAGACCCCGATCGCGGTCACCGTAGACGCCCCGGAGGCCGCCCAGGCGTTCCTCGACTACGTCTGGTCGGACGAGGGCCAGAAGCTGTGGGCCGAGAACGGCTACCGGCCGGTCAACCCGAAGCTGGT
>DASVWY010000129.1:0-5378 GCA_036392975.1 Solirubrobacterales bacterium
CGGGCACGGTCGTCTTACCGTCGAGCGACATCGCCAGCTTCAAGATGACCAGCGGCAGGCCGGTGCGGGCGTGCTTGCGGAAAGGTTGATTGAGCAACCGCGCCGCCGTCGCCTCCTCGCCGGCCGCCAGCTCGACCTCGACGCCGCCATCGCGGAGGATCCCCGGTCCACGGCCCGACGCCTTCTCGGAGGGGTCGTCGGAGCCGATCACGACGCGGCCTATTCCGGCCTCGACGATCGCCTCGGTGCAGGGCGGCTGGCGCCCCTGGTGCGCGCAAGGCTCCAGGCTCACGTACATCGTCGCCCCCTCGGGGCTCTCGCCGCGCCGGCGGCAGTCCTCGAGGGCCGCCCGCTCGGCGTGCAAGCCGCCCAGCTCGGCGTGGAAGCCCTCGCCGATCGTCTCGCCGTCCCGCACGAGCACCGCTCCCACCAGTGGATTCGGGCTGACTCGCCCGCGCCCGCCCTCGGCAAGCTCGAGCGCCCGGCGCAGGTGCGCGCGATCGGTATCTGTCAGCTGCGCTTCCATAGGGCCGATTGACAAGTCAATCAACACAAGTCTAGTCACGGCTCGACAGGGCCAAGCAGATCAAGGACGCAGGGAGCGTGGCGTGCTCTGCACGCGAGCGACCGAGGACGCCGATATGCGCCGCGCCCTGTCGAGCCGCGCTCGGGGATACCCTGCTGCGCCAGTGAAGCTGATCGTCCAAATTCCATGCCTCAACGAGGCGCAGACCCTGCCGGCGACCATCGCCGACCTGCCGCGGCGGATCGAGGGAATCGACGAGATCGAGCTGCTGGTGATCGACGACGGCTCGACAGACGACACCGTCGAGGTGGCGCGGCGCAACGGAGTCGAGCACATCGTCCGGCTGACCAACAACAAGGGTTTGGCGGCGGCCTTCCAGGCCGGGCTCGACGCCAGCCTCAAGCTGGGCGCCGACATCGTCGTCAATACCGACGCCGACAACCAGTACAACGGCGCCGACGTGGCGAAATTGGTGGCGCCGATCCTGGCCGGCGAGGCCGACATCGTCGTCGGCGACCGCCATGTGGCCGGCATCGAGCATTTCTCGGGCTCCAAGAAAGCCCTGCAGCGGGTGGGCAGCTGGGTCGTGCGCAAACTCTCGGGGACGGCGATCTCCGACACCACCTCCGGCTTCCGCGCCTACAACCGCGAGGCGGCGCTGGGCCTGCTCGTGGTCGACAACTTCACCTACACGCTGGAGAGCCTGATCCAGGCCGGCAAGATGCTGGTCGCCGTCGACGAGGCCGAGATCGGCGTCAATCCGCAGACGCGCGAGTCGAGGCTCTTCCGCACGACCGGCGCCTACGTGCGGCGCAACGCCCTCTCGATCCTCCGCATCTACGCCCGCTACGAGCCGCTGCGCGTGTTCGCCTCGGCGGGGCTGATCGTCGCCCTGCTGGCCCTGGGCGCCTGGATGCCGTTCCTGCTCGACTGGATCCTCAACGGCGACAGCAGCGGCCATGTGCAGTCGCTGATCCTCGGGGCGGTCCTCTTCATCACCGCCCTGCAGCTGCTGGCCCTGGGCGTAATCGGCGACCTGCTCGCCGGCCAGCGGGTGATGACGCAGCGCGTCTTCGAGCGGGTGCGACGGGTCGAGCTGACCCTCGGCGTCGAGCCCTCGCACTACGAGCGCGGCGCGCCGGGACGCTGATGGGGCTGCGAGAGAGGCTGCCCGGCGCCCGGCGGACGGCGGCCGGGAGCGGCTCGGCGACGGCCGACTACGGCAAAACCGCCAGCTTCCTTGCGATCGGCGTCGGGCTCACCGGCGTCATCACCTACGTCTACTTCTTCATCGCCTCCCACGTTCTCTCCAAACCCGACTACGGCGAGATCACGGTCGTCTGGTCGGCGGTCTTCATCACCGTCTCGACCCTCTACCGTCCGGTCGACCAGCTGCTCTCCCGCCATATCTCCGAACGGCTGGCGCGGGGGGAGCCGGTTCGCGAGCCGGTCCTGGTCGCGACCAAGATCCAGCTCGGCCTCGCCGCCGCCTTCGCCGTCCTCACCCTCGCCCTACGCGGCCCGATCGAGGACGGCCTGCTGAGCGGCAACGAAACCCTCTACTGGGTCTTCCTGTTCGCCGTCCTCTTTTACGCCGCCAGCTACTTCGCCCGCGGCTACCTCGCCGGCCACCGGCGCTTCGGCCTCTTCTCGGCGATGATCCTCTCCGAGTCAGTGTTCCGAACGCTCTTCGCCGTCCTCGTCGCGGTCGGCCTCCTCAGCGGCCAGTCGGCAGTAGCGATCGGGATCGTCGCCGCCCCTTCCCTTTCGCTCTTGGTCGTGCCGGCTGCGTTTGCACGCCGGGCGCGGCGCGACAGGACCCGCGTGCCGGAGCGCCAGAGCGACGAGTTCACGTTCGCCCACGGCACGGGTTTCGCGGCCGCCGTGCTGCTGATCATGCTCGGCGAGCAGGTCTTCCTCAACGCCGGGCCGCTGATCGTGCGTGGCATCGAGGGGGCGGCCGCGGCCGGCTTCATCTTCAACGTCCTGATGATCGCGCGGGCGCCGCTGCAGCTCTTCCAGGCGGTCTCGACCAGCATCCTCCCCCACCTGACCGGCCTGCACGCGAGCGAGGAGCCCGGCAGCGAGGAGGAGTTCCACCGCTCGGTGCGGATGGTGCTGCTGGCAATCGCCGGCTTCACCGCCGTCGTCGCGCTGGCGGTCCTCGCGGCCGGGCCGCAGCTGATGCAGCTTGCCTTCAGCGACAAGTTCAGCTACGACCGCGTCGGCCTGCTGCTGGTCACCGCCGGCATGGGGCTCTACCTCAGCTCGGTCACCGTCAATCAGGCCTGCCTCGCGCAGGGGCAGGTGCGGCGTGCCTCCGCCCGCTGGGTCGGCTGCGCGGTCTTCTTCGTCGCCTGGTGCTTCCTCGCCCCGATCGGGGACGAGTTCCGCCGGGTCGAGATTGGCTTCGCGGTCGCCGCCCTCCTCTTGCTCTGCCTGCTGTTCGCGATCTACCGCCGCCCCCGCGAGCGCCTCGAAGACGTTCCCACGATCGGCTCGACCGAGGAGCTGGAGACGCAGCTCGCGGCAGCCGACGAGGGCGCGTAGGCTCGGCCGATGGGCGGCCACGACGCGGAGCTGATCCTCGTCGCCGGTGCCCTGCTGGCCGCCGGCATCGTCGGCGCCCTGCTGGCGGACCGCATCCGCATCCCCGGCCTGCTGCTCTTCCTCGGGCTCGGGATGCTTGTCGGCTCCGAGGGCGTCGGCGGCATCGAGTTCGACGACGCCGAGCTGGCGCGGACGCTCGGCACCATCGCCCTCGTCCTGATCCTCTTCGAGGGCGGGCTGACCGCCGGCTGGTCGGAGATCCGCCCGGTCCTCGGCACCGCGGCGTCGCTGGCGACCATCGGCACGGGCGTCACCGCCGTCACGGCCGGGCTGGCCGCCAGCTTCATCTTCGATCTCGGCACCCTGGAAGGGATGCTGATCGGGGCCGCGATCGCCGCCACCGACTCGGCCGCCATCTTCGCCGTCCTGCGCCGCTCCACGCTCGAGAAACGGCTGGCCCGCTCGCTGGAGGGGGAGTCCGGCATGAACGACCCCGTCGCCCTCCTGCTCGTGATCGGCTTCATCGAATGGATCCAGGAGCCGGGCTTCGGGCTCGCCGACATGGCCGGGCTGCTCGTGCTCAAACTGGCGATCGGGGCGGTGATCGGACTGGCGATCGGACGAGCGGCGGTCGCCGCGCTGAGCCGCGTGCAGCTGCCCACGGACGGCCTCTATCCCGTGGCGACGATCGCCATCGGCGCGCTCGCCTTCGGCCTGGCCGACGTCGCCTACGGATCGGGCTTCCTCGCCGTCTACCTGACCGGCCTGGCGCTCGGCGGCGCCAGCATCCCGGCCCGTCGCACGATCGTCGCCTTCCACGAGGGCGTCGGCTGGGTCGCACAGATCGGTCTCTTCATCCTGCTCGGCCTGCTGGTCTTCCCCAGCACGCTGGACGAGGTCGCGCTCGAGGGCCTGGCGCTGTCCGCGGTGCTGATCCTGCTCGCGCGCCCGCTGGCGGCCTTCGCCGCGACCCTGCTCTCGCCGCTCAACCTGCGGGAGCGGACGATGTTGAGCTGGGCCGGACTGCGGGGCGCGACGCCGATCTGGCTCGCCACCTTCCCGGTCGTCGCCGGCGTCGATCCCGGCGGCCAGCTCTTCGCGGTCGTCTTCTTCGTCGTCGTCACCTCGACCCTGATCCAGGGCGCCAGCTTCGAGCCGCTCGCGAAACGCCTCGGACTGACCACCGACGAGCCGGCGCTGCCGCGGCGGCTCCTGGAGTCGGGCCGGATCCGCCGCATGGGCGGCGATGTGATCGCCTATCGACTGCGCCCTGGCGCCGCCGCGGCCGGCCACATGGTGCGTGAACTGGGCCTACCGCGCGAAGCCCTGGTCAACGTGATCGTCCGCGACGGCCGGGCACTGCCGCCGCGCGGATCGTCCGAGGTGCGCGAGGGCGATGAGCTGCACATCCTCGTCCGCGGCGAGGTGCGGAACGAGGTTGAGGAACTGACCAGGCGCTGGCACGAGGGCCCGATCGGCGAGGCCCCCCCACCCCTGCTGCCGCGGCGTGCCGCCTCGCAGGTCTTCTCGGTCGGCCCCGCCACGCTCGTCGACGATCCCTCGGCTCCGCGCAGCGTCGATGACATCCCCGTCGTGGCCCTGGTCCGCAGCCGCCGCGACCGCCAGAGCGCCCTCGTCGCCCTGGCCGACGGTCGCTACGCGGTTACCAGCGAGGGCATCGTCGCGATCGGCGGCCGGCAGGCCCTGGCCCGCTGGTGCGAGCGACGAGCCGAACGCAGCGGGGTCGATGACGATCCGGCAGAGCGGGCCTGGTGGCAGGAGGTGATCGGGGCGCTGATCGCGCGGGGCTAGGCTCCGGGTGCCGCTACCGCCGCCCCTGCCCCCGACACCCCTTCGCCCGAACCACCGGCCTCAGCTTACGCACCTTCCCGCTCTGGGCCTCGAGCTGAATCTTGGCCCGGTTGGTGGCGGCGCAGAGATTCCTGCTGTTGACGATCAGGCCCTTTTTGGCGCCCTGCATCCGCAGCACGGCTTTGGTCAATG
Source organism: Solirubrobacterales bacterium (assembly GCA_036392975.1). GTDB lineage: Bacteria > Actinomycetota > Thermoleophilia > Solirubrobacterales > 70-9 > VRUE01. The sequence continues at coordinate 5,081 of DASVWY010000129.1, forward strand.
GGGCGTCGGGGGCGTTCTCGAAGGTGGCCCTGATCCCGCCTTTGATCGAGTCGATGCGGGCCGATACCTCGATGTCGACGAGGCCGTGTAGGTCTAAGACCATGTCGGGCAGGTTGTTATCGGAGGAGCGCAGGTAGACGGGGCCTTTTAAGGGCTGCTCGAGGATCGGGGTAAAGACGGTCGCTTGGCCGTAGATCGCGCCTTTGGGGCAATTGTCGGCGGCGAACTGCACGCGGGTGCAGATCGTGCGGATGTGGGCCTGGTCGAGGAAGGCAGAGCGCGGCAGGCGGGCGATCAG
>DASVWY010000130.1:0-3040 GCA_036392975.1 Solirubrobacterales bacterium
GATGGCCAACCTCGACATCTTCGAGCGCGAGGACCTGTGCGGCCACGTGCTGGCCAAGGAGGACGAGTTCCGCGGCATGCTCGAGAAGCTGCACGACGACCTGCCGATCGTGGGCGACGTGCGCGGCGCGGGCTACTTCCATGCGCTCGAGCTGGTCAAGGACAAGGAGACCAAGGAGAGCTTCAGCGACGAGGAGTCCGAGCACCTGCTGCGCGGCTTCCTCTCGGGCGAGCTCTACCGCCGCGGGCTGATCTGCCGCGCCGACGACCGCGGCGATCCCGTGATCCAGCTGGCGCCCCCGCTGATCGCCGACAGCGAGCAGTTCGAGGAAATCCACGACGTTCTGCGCGGGGTTCTCGCCGACGCTTGGGAGCGGGTCCATGGATAGGCGCACTCGATGCTGACCGTCCAGAGCCTGCTCGACGAACTCGGCCTCGACCTCGCGGCCGGGATCGACGCGGCGGAAGCGCCGGTGCGCTGGGTCCACATCTCCGAGCTGGAGGACCCGACGCCGTGGCTGTCGGGCGGCGAGCTGATGTTGACCACCGGCATCCCGCTCGACGACGCGACCAAGCAGCGTTCCTACATCCGCCTGCTGGCCGGGCACAACCTCGCCGGCCTCGGCTTCGGCACCGGCTTCAACCACAAGAAACTGCCGAAAGCGATGGTCGACGAGGCGCTCAAGCGCGATTTCCCGCTCTTCGAGGTGCCGTACTCGACGCCGTTCATCGCGATCACCGAGAAGGCTTTCGCCCGCCTCGTCAACGAGCAGTACGAGGTCCTGCAACGGGGCATCGCCGTGCAGCGGCGCCTGGAGCGGCTGGTGCTGGAAGAGCGCGGCCTGGAGGAGATCGTGGCGACGATCGCCTCGGCCGTCGGCGGCACCGTGGCGATCCTCAATGGCCGCGGCGAGCGGCTCGCCGGCCGCGGCTTCCGTCGCCAGCTCTCCTCGGAGGCGGTCAACGCGATCCGCGACGAAGCGCTGAAGCACACCCGCGACGGCCACTCCTTCGTTCCGACCCACCCCTCGGTCGCCGGCCGGGCGCTGGCCCACCCGGTGATCTCGCCCGGCGGCGGTCCGCCGCAGGCCTGGGTCGTCGTCGTCCGCGACTCCGGCGGGCTGGGGGACTTCGAGCGCCTGATCTTGCAGCAGGCGGTGGCGGTGGTGGCGCTGGAGCTGATGCGGCGCCGCGTCGCCCGTGAGACCGAGCGCCGCCTCGCCGGCGACGTCCTCGCCGGCGCCCTCGGCGGCCGCCTCGACCCCTCCGAGCTGCGCCGCCGCCTGGAGCCGTTCGGGATCGGCGACGAAGCGGCGGTGCTGGTCTTCGACCTCGACGACCCCGCCGCGGCGGAGCCGGCGCTGGAGCGGGCGCTCGCCGCCGACGCCTGCCCCGCCGTGGTCGCGCCGCACGCCAGCGGCAGCCGCGAGCTGCTCTGCGCCGTCGTCGACGCGGCCGACCGCGACCCGGTCGACCTCGCCTCCGAAGCGCGCCGTGCCCTGATCAAGGAGCGCGGCGCGGTTCGCGCCGCCGCCAGCCGGCCGGCGCCGCCGGAGGAGCTGCGCCACTCCTTCCACGAGGCCCGCTGCGCGCTGGAAGCCACCGCCTTCGCCAACGGCAACGAGCCCGAGGTCGCCTCCTGGCGCGACCTCGGCGCCTTCACCCTGCTGCTCTCGATCCAAGACGACGAAGCGCTGAAGCTCTACTGCGACAGCGTCCTCGGCCCGATCGAGGCGGGGGACGAGGAGTACGGCGGCGAGCTGCTGCGCTCGCTGGAGGCCTTCATCGAACAGAACGGGCAGTGGGAGAAGGCCGCGCGCCAGGTCTACTGCCACCGCCACACCCTGCGCTACCGGATGCGCAAGGTCGAAGACCTGACCGGCCGCGACCTCTCGCGCGCCCACGACCGGATCGAGTTCTGGCTGGCGCTGCGCGCCCGCGAGCTGGTGGGGACGTGAGCGCCCGGTGATCGTCGGCGTCCCGAAGGAGATCAAGCCCGACGAGTACCGGGTCGCGATCACGCCCGCGGGGGTGCGGGAAATGGTCGAGCACGGCCACGTGGTGCTGATCGAGCGCGGCGCCGGCGAGGGCAGCGCGATCGCCGACTCCGACTTCGAGTCGCAGGGCGCCCGCATCGTCCCCGACGCCGCCACCGCCTTCGTCGAGGCGGGGATGGTGCTGAAGGTGAAGGAGCCGCAGCCGGAAGAAGTCGAGTTGCTGCGACCCGGGCAGTTGCTCTTCGCCTACCTGCACCTGGCCCCGGATCCGGAGCAGACCCGCGGGCTGCGCCGCTCCGGCGCCACCTGCATCGCCTACGAGACGGTCGAGGACGCCCATGGCCGGCTGCCGCTGCTGGCGCCGATGAGCGAGATCGCCGGCAAGATCGCCACCCAGGCCGGCGCCTTCATGCTGGAGAAGCCGCTGGGCGGGCGCGGCATCCTGCTCGGCGGCGTGCCGGGGGTGGCCGCGGCAAACGTGATGGTGATCGGCGGCGGCGTGGTCGGCATGAACGCCGCTTTCATCGCGATCGGCATGGAGGCCGACGTCTTCGTCTACGACAAGTCGATCGACCGCCTGCGCGAGCTGGAGATGGCCTTTGGCGGCGGCTGCTCGACCGTGTACTCGACGACGCTGGCGATCGAGGAGATGCTGCCGCGGGCCGACCTGGTGATCGGCGCCGTCCTCGTCCACGGCGCCCGCGCCCCTTACGTGGTGCGCCGCGAGCAGCTGGCGCTGATGAAGCCCGGCGCGGTGTTGGTCGACGTGGGGATCGACCAGGGCGGCTGCTTCGAGACCTCGCGGCCGACCACCCACCAGGACCCGACCTTCGAGGTCGACGGGATCGCTCACTACTGCGTCGCCAACATGCCCGGCGCGGTGGCGCGCACCTCCACCTTCGCCCTCAACAACGCCACCCTGCCCTTCGCCGTCGCGCTCGCCAACAAGGGCTACCGCCGCGCCTGCGCGGACGACGTGCATCTCCGCCACGGCCTCAACATCCACGCCGGCAAGCTCACCTACAAGGCCGTGGCCGACGCCCT
>DASVWY010000131.1:0-4340 GCA_036392975.1 Solirubrobacterales bacterium
GAGCCCGCGGTCTCCCACAGGCCCCAGGCGATGGAGGGGGCGGGAAGACCTTCGGCACGGCGCTTGTGGGCCAGCGCGTCGAGGAAGAGGTTGGCGGCGGCGTAGTTGCCCTGACCGGCGCCGCCGACGATGCCGGCGGCGGAGGAGAAGGCGACGAAGGCGGAGAGATCCGCGTCCCTGGTCAGCTCGTGCAGGTGCCAGGCGGCATCCGCCTTGGGCGCGAAGACGCGTTCGACCTGCTCGTCGGTCAGCGACTCGATCGTCGCGTCGGCGAGCGCGCCGGCGGCGTGGATCACGGCGCCGAGCGGATGCTCGTCCTCGATCGAGTCGATCAGCGCCTTCAGCTGCTCCCTGTCGGAGACGTCGCAGGCCTCGATCCTCGCGCTGGCGCCGAGCTCCTCGAGCCCCGCCCGCAGCTCCGTCGCTCCCGCCGCCTCGGGCCCGCTGCGACTGACCAGCAGCAGGTGGCGGGCGCCGTGCTCGTTCACCAGGTGGCGCGCGAGCAGGGCGCCGAGGCCGCCGGTGGCGCCGGTTATCAGAACCGTCCGCTCCGGGTCGAGAGCGCGCGGCATCTCGAGCACCAGCTTGCCGACGTTTCTGCCCTCCCTGAGGTAGCGGAAGGCCTCGGGCGCGCGGCCCACCGGCCAGCGCGAGATCGGGGCGTGGTCCAGCGCGCCGGCCTCGAAGAGATCGAGAACCGCGAGGAGCATCTCCTGGACCCGCTCTGGCCCTGCTTCGATCAGCTCGAAGGCGCGGTAGGTCACGCCTGCGTGGTCGGCCGCGATCCGCTCGGGGTCGCGGATGTCCGTCTTGCCCATCTCGACGAAGCGGCCGCCGTTTGGCATCAGCTCGAGCGAGGCGTCGACGAACTCGTTGGCGAGGGAGTTGAGGACCACGTCGACCCCCTCGCCCCCGGTGACGGCGAGGAACTCGTCCCGGAAGGCCAGATCGCGAGAGGACCCGACGTGGTCGCGGTCGAGGCCCAGCTCGACCAGGACCTCGTGCTTGGCGGGACTGGCGGTCGCGAAGACCTCGGCCCCCAGGTCGCGGGCGAGTTGGATCGCCGCCATGCCGACGCCGCCGGCCCCGGCGTGGATCAGCACCCTCTCGCCCTCTTTCAACCCAGCCAGGTCGTTGAGCCCGTAGTAGGCGGTCATGTAGACGATCGGCACCGCCGCCGCCTGCGCGAACGACCACCCCGTGGGGATCGGAGCGATGAGGTCGCGCTCGGCGACCGCCAGCGGCGCGAAGGCATCGGAGATCAGACCCATCACCCGATCGCCGGGAGCCAGGTCGTTCACCTCCTCGCCGACCTCGAGCACGACCCCAGCGCCCTCGCTGCCGATCGGCGCCTCGCCCGGGTAGAGGCCGAGTGCGATCAGGACGTCGCGGAAGTTGAGCCCGGCGGCGTCGATGGCGATCCTGACGCCGGTCGGGTTCAGCGGCTCGGCGGCGCCGGGGTTCGGGACGAGCGCGAGGCTCTCGAGAGTGCCGCGCTCCGGCGCATCGAGCCGCCACGGCCCCGGCGGCGGAGTCAGGGAACTCGCCCCCCGGCCGCTGGGGACCAGGCGCGGCGCCAGCGCCTCGCCATCTCGCAGGGCGAGCTGGGGCTCTTCGAAGTCGATCGCAGCGGGCAGCAGGAGCTCGGCGGAAGCCTTCGTTTCGTCGCTGTCGATCAGCGCGAAGCGGCCGGGGTGCTCCGAGTGCGCCGAGCGCAGGAGCCCCCAGAGCGATGCGGAGGGCAGCTGCGGGGACTCTCCCGGCCTGGCCGGGATGGCGCCGCGGGTGACGAAGGCGAGACGGGTCCCCGCCAGGCGCTCCTCCGCCAGCCAGGCCTGGACGAGGGCGAGGCCGGCCTGGGTGAGGGCCCGGGCCGCCTCCGCCGGCCGCTCCGCCGTGTCCGCCGCGGGTCCGAAGAGCACCGCCTGCGGGGCCGGGCTGCCGTCGGCGATTCCTTCCAGCAGGGCCGCGACGCCGTCGTAACGCTCGACGCCGGGGATCTGGAGTTCGCCCAGGGTGGCGAAGCCCGGATGGCCGCCATCCGCAGAGGGCTCCAGCGGGGAGAGGTCGACCGGCGTCCACTCGACCCCCAGCAGCGACTCCTGGCTGGGCTGTGCCCCCGCGAGCCGATCGGGGGCGACCGGACGGGTCCGCAGCGAGCCGACCTGGGCGAGGGGCGCACCGGAAGGGTCGGCCAATTCGAGCCGGATCGCCTCCTCTTCGCGACGCAGGCGCACCCGCAGCTCCCGGGCGCCGCTGGCCTGCAGGACCACGCTGCCCCAGGAGAACGGGAGGCCCAGCCCCTGCTCCTGCTCGGAGGCGGTGAAGATCGCGGCATGAAGGGCGGCGTCGAGCAGCGCCGGGTGGATCGCGAAGAGCCCCGCCTCCTCGTGCTGGTGCTCGGCCAGCGAAACCTCGGCGAAGACCTCGTCGCCGTCGCGCCAGGCGGCAGTGAGTCCCTGGAAGACCGGGCCGTATTCGAGCCCGAGGTCCGAAACGTGCTCGTAGAACGAGGCGACGTCGAGGCTCTCGGCGCCGGCTGGCGGCCACTCGCTCAGGGGCTCGGGCGGGGAAACCGGCTCGGCGCCAAGCACGCCCGTCGCGTGGCAGGTCCACCCCGGTGGCTCCGCGAGCTCCTCGCCGCCGCCTTCCGGGCGCGAGTGGATCGCGATCTGGCGCCGTCCCTCTTCGTCCGGTCCCCTCACCGATACCTGCAGCTGAACGGCGTCTCGCTCGGAGAGAACCAGCGGGGCCTGCAAGGTCAGCTCGGCGACGCCCGCGCAAGCGCTGCGCTCCGCGGCATGCAGGGCCAGCTCGAGGAAGGCGGTTCCCGGCAGCAGCACCGTTCCCATCACCGCGTGATCGGCCAACCAAGCATGGGTCGAGAGCGAGAGGCGGCCGGTCAGCGTGAGGCCCTCCCCCTCCGGATCCTCGATCGCGGCTCCGAGCAGCGGGTGCCCTGTCGCGGACAGCCCCATCGTCGCCGGGTCGGCGAAACCGCCCGGGTTGCTCTGGATCCAGAACCGCTCGCGCTGGAAGGGATAGGTGGGAAGCGGGACCCGTTTGGCGCCCGCCCCTTTGAAGAAGGAGCTCCACTTGGGCGAGGCGCCGGCGACGTGGGCTTGGGCGAGGGAGAGGGCGAAACGCTCGGGGCCGCCCTCTTCGCGGCGCAGGGTGCCGAGGACACTTGCCTGCACCCCCTGGTCCTGCGCGGTTTCCTGCAAAGGCAGGGAGAGAACCGGATGGGGGCCGACCTCGATGAAGGTGCGCTCCCCCTTCCCGAGCAGGGAGGCGACGACGGGGTGCAGCTGGACCGTCTCGCGCAGGTTGCGATACCAGTACTCGGCGTCGAGCTCCGAACCGTCGATCGGCTCGCCGGTGAGGGTGGAGTGCATCGGGATTTGCGCCTGGCGGGCGGAGATCGGGGCGAAGGCCTCGAGCAGCTCCTCCCGCAGCGCCTCGATCTGGGAGGAGTGGGCGGCGTAGTCGACGGCGACCCGCTGGGCGCGGACTGCTCTCTGCTCGCAGGTATCGAGCAGCTCCTCCAGAGCCTGCGGCTCTCCGGAGAGGACGTGGGAGGCGGGGCCGTTGACCGCCGCCACCGAGACCCTCTCTCCGTAGGGCTCGAGCAGGGGCTCCAGATCTTCAGCGGAGCAGAGGACCGAGACCATCGCCCCCTTGCCGGCGAGCTTCGCCATCGCCTTGGCGCGCAGGGCGATCACGGTGGCCGCGTCCTCGAGGCTGAGGGCGCCGGCAATGTGGGCGGCAGCCACCTCTCCCTGAGAGTGACCGAGGAGGACCGAGGGGCGAACGCCGCAGGCGATCCAGAGCTTGGCGAGGGAGACCATCACCCCGAAGAGGGCCGGCTGGACGATGTCGAGGCGATCCATCCAAGCGCCGTCTGGATCGGCGAGGACCTCGCGCAGGGACCACTCGACGTGCGGTGAGAGCGCCTGCTCGCACTCCTCGATGTTGGTGGCGAAGAGGGGGTTGGACTGCAGCAGCTCCAGCGCCATCTGGGGGTGCTGGGAGCCCTGGCCGCTGAAGAGGAAGACGGGTGGCCTGGTCGAGGAGGCCGTGCCGTGGAGCGCGTTCGGGGAATCGCGGCCCTCGGCCAGGGCGCCGAGGGCACGCAGGATCTCCTCCCGATCTGCCCCTATCGCCACCGCGCGCTGCTCGAAAGCGCTCCTGGTGGTGGCAAGGGAGTAGTCGAGGTCGATCGGATCGAGGTCCTCGTTGGCCTCGATGTGGGAGACCAGGCGAGCCGCCGACTCCCGCAGGGCCGGCTCGCTCTTGGCCGAGAGGGTGAGCGGGATGGGAGTCGGCAATGGAGCCCGTTC
>DASVWY010000132.1:0-2287 GCA_036392975.1 Solirubrobacterales bacterium
TGCACCTCCGGCACGGCGGCGGCAAACCTCCACCCCGCGGTCAGCGAGGCCGACGAATCCAACGTCCCGCTGATCGTGCTGACCGCGGACCGCCCGCCGGAGCTGCGCGGGATCGGCGCCGGGCAGACGATCGACCAGCTCAAGCTCTACGGCTCCTCGGTGCGCTGGTTCTGCGAGGTCGGGACCCACGACGCCGACGATGACGGCCTGCTCCACTACCGCTCGACTGCCTGCCGCGCCTGTGCCGCCGCGCGGGGCGAGCTCCGGCCCGGCCCCGTGCACCTCAACCTCGCCTGGCGCGAGCCGCTGGCGCCGGTGCCGGTCGAGGGCGCGGTGACCGCCACCGATCCGTTGGCGCTGGAGGGACGTGATGGGCGACCCCTGACCGCGGTGACGCCGGTCGACATGGAGCCCTCGCAGTTCCTGCTCGACGAGGTCGCGAAACACATCGCCGAGGCCGAAACCGGCGTCATCGTCGCCGGTCGGCAGCTCGACCCGGAGCTGCGCGAACCGCTCGCGCGCCTGGCCCGAACGGCGGGTTTCCCGATCCTCGCCGAGCCGACCTCACAGCTCCGCTGCGGACCCCACGACCGCTCCCACGTCGTTACCGCCTACGACCTGCTGCTGCGGGACGAGCGGTTCCGTGCCGGCGCTGCGCCGGACCTGGTCCTTCGCTTCGGCGAGATGCCGACCAGCAAGCCGCTCCGCTCCTGGCTCGCGGAGTCCGGTGCCGATCAGATAGCCATCGATCCATCGGGCGGCTGGAACGAGCCGAGCCGTAGAGCCGCCGCGCTCCTGCGGGCGGATCCGGCCGAGCTGGCGGCGGGCTGGGCGGCGCGTCTGGGTGAGGAGCGACCGACGCCGGCGAGGTGGCTGCAGGCCGAGCGTGCGGCTCGCGAGGCAATCGAGGCTGAGCTGCGGAATGGGGACGTCAGCGAGCCGGCCTTGCAGCTTGCGCTGGGGACCACCTACGAAAACGGCGACCTCGTCTACACCGCTTCGAGCATGCCGATCCGCGACCAGGAGGCCTTCCTCCCCACCGGTGAGGCCGACGTCCTCTTCCTCTCCAACCGCGGCGCCAACGGCATCGACGGCCTGATCTCGTCGGGCATCGGAGCGGCCCAGGCCAGCGGCCGTCCGACCAAGATCGTCACCGGCGACCTCGGCCTCCTCCACGATCTGGGCGGCCTCGCTGCGCTGCGCGACGTCTCCGTCCCGGTGCGAGTCGTCGTCATCGACAATGACGGCGGCGGCATCTTCCACTTCCTCCCTCAAGCGTCATCGCTGGGGGGCGGAGAGTTCGAGGCCCTGCTGGGGACGCCGCGCGGCGTCGACGTCGCCAAGGCGGCGTCTCTCTTCGACCTTCCCCACCACCGCGTCGACTCGCTCGGCCGGCTTCCCGAAGCGCTTGCCGCCGGAAGCGGCCTGATCGAGGTCCCGACCGACCGCCAAGTCAACGCCGAGCTCCACCTTCGCTTGGCTGATCGGGTCCGCCAGGCCATCTCCTAGGCGTGTCCTTAACAAATATCAGTGTAATGCTTAGGAAATTACCTGATCTCTCTGTATTTATTTAGTACAAACTGTTATTTTACTGGCGCGGCCCGGGTTGCTTAAGCGCCTATGGGAGGAGCTTTTCCGTGGCATCGGGCTTACAAGGCCCTTTGCGTCGGGCAGTCACCACACAAACGCTGCCGACTCGATTGCCGCGATCGCAAAACAACGGGAAAGGACCAGTCATGAAAAGGCTATTCATTGCCGTGGCAATGACGGCGATGCTGCTCGTGCCTGCCTCGCAGGCAGCGGCGGCCTCGCACAGTCCGACAGGGGAATTTGCTCAGTTCGGAGAGTGCCCCCTCAGCCAACCAACGGTCGAATTCTGCATCTACTCGGAATCGAACGGCGGCTTTTTCCAGATCGGGAAAAAAACCACGCCGCTGAAAAACCCGGTCATCCTTCAGGGTGGGCTCAAATTCAACGAAAGCGGCGAACCGCACTTCTTCGGCGCCGAGAATGGCGACACCCTGTCGAAAACCCCGCAGCCGGTTCCGGGTGGGCTGCTGGGAATCGAAGCACCGCTGTGGTGGCCGAAATTCCTGCGGGACCTGTTCAATGAAACGATCAACAACGGATTCACCGGAGTCACGGCGACGGTCGAACTCGCCGCGCCGGCGACATCTGTCGTAGTCAACCCGCTCAACCTCTTCACCGGGCAGGGCACCGCTCTCTCGCTGCCGGTGAAAATCAAGCTGAGCAACCCGTTCCTCGGGAACAGTTGCTACATCGGCTC
>DASVWY010000133.1:0-2996 GCA_036392975.1 Solirubrobacterales bacterium
TTGGCGGCACGGAGGTCGGCACTGCCGCGCCCAACCCGCGCGGTCGAGTCGCCGGCCTGGCGCGTCTCAGCGGCCGGACGCTGGAGGGAGTCGAAGCTCGTGGCAAGAACCTGCTGCTCGGCTTCGGCGACCTCGTCCTCCACAGTCACCTCGGGATGAACGGCTCCTGGCACGTCTACCGGCGCGGCGCGGCCTGGCGCAAGTCGCCGGCCGCGGCCTGGGCGGTGCTGCGCGGCGGCGAGTGGGAAGCCGTCCAGTTCGGCGGCCCAACGCTGAGGGTCCTGACGGCGGCGGCAGCGAAGCGGGACCGCCAGCTAGCCGGCCTCGGCCCCGACATCCTGGCCCCCGACTTCGACCTCGCCGCCGCCGTTCCCTCGCTCCGCGAAGGACGAGTTCGCACTTTGTCTCGCTATGCGAGCAAAAACGCGAACTCAGCCGGGGTGACGCTCGGCGAGGCGCTGCTCGACCAGGGGCGGATCGCCGGAATCGGCAACATCTTCAAGAGCGAGGCTTGTTTCGCGGCCCGCCTCGATCCGCGGCGCCGGCTCGGCGAGCTGACCGATGCCGAGCTGAAAAGCGTTTTGCGGACAGCCCGCCACCAGATGCAAGCGGCGGTCGCGGACGGGCGCCATCCGGGCGCCGTCTACCGCCGCGCCGGCCGTCCCTGCCCGGCCTGCGGCACCCCGATCGCCGCCCGTGGTCAGGGCGACGCCAACCGCACCACCTACTGGTGTCCCGGCTGCCAGCGCTAGCTCGCGTACAGGTGGGTTGCCGCTCCGGCGCTTGGGGGTAGAGGAGCGCCATGGCCCCTTGGATCATTCGCCGCTTCACCCCCAAGCGCTGGCGGCGCGTGCCCTGGAGCATGGTCTGGGCCTCAGCCGTGTGGCTGCTGGAGCAGGGCAGGGAGCGTGTCGAGCGCAACCTCAGCAAGAAGGAACGGCAGGAGCTGCTGGAGCTGGTCCAGAAGTCGAAGGGCCGACCGTCGAACCTCTCGGGTCGCGAGCGGACCCGGTTGAAGAACATCGCCGGGAAGGCGATTCGTGGCTGACGAGACGAGGATCACCCCCTACCGGAACGGTCCTTATCTGGTGCGCGGGCCGTTCACCCTGGTCGACCAGGACGGCAAGGAGATCGAGGTGAAGCGCCGCGTCGTCGCCCTATGCCGCTGCGGTCGCTCGCAGATGCGCCCCTTCTGCGACGGGACTCATAAGACGACCCGCTTCCGGGCCGAGAGCGGCCCGCCACAGAGCACCGCCGTGCCGGACGTGCCGGGAGTTATGCACCCATAGTGTGGTCTAACACCCGGCACGTCTGCCTTGGCGCGGCGCCGGAGTGACGGTGGCGCAGCAGCCGCAGCGGCGTCGCCGAGTGCCGCAGCCGCCCATCGCCGTAGCGGACGCCGCCGCGCACTCGGGCCCACAGCGCCAGCCAGGAGCAGAGCGAGCGCTCGGCGATCCAGGCCGGCGCCAGCAAGGCGCCGCTGCGGGGGAAGCGCTCGGATCCGCCGGCCCGCCTGCGCCCCAGCTCGGCGACGCCAATCGAGGCAAGCGCGGCGGCGCCCAGCCAACGGGCGCGGCCGCGAAGCGCGGCCAACGTCGCGAGCGGGATCAGCGACAGGAACGCGCACAGTCGCGCCGGCATCGCGAAGTCGTCGTAGGCCTGACGGACCCGCTGCGAGAGGAAGTGGGCGGTGCTCGGCGGGCGCCGCGCCACGTAGAGGTCGAGCGGGGTCAGCACGGCGCCGCCGGCCGCGTGGATCGTTCGCATCAGCTCCAGGTTCTCGAAGAGGGCGTCGCCGTCGTAGGCGCCGCTGGCGAGGAACGCGCCGCGGCGCACGGCGAGGGTGCCCGGGAAGTCGCCAACCGGAAAGGTCGGGTCGCCGGTGAAGACGCGGTTCAGCAGCGAGCGGGCCGTGTCCCAGCGGGCGTGCCAGGGCAGCGCGTCGAAGTAGTTCTGCGGCCGCACCAGCTCCGCCTCGTCCAGCAGCGCGACCGTCCGTCGCAGCGCCGCGGCCTCGTAGCGGACATCGTCGTCGGCCAGCACGACCCGCTCGTGGCTGCACTCGCGCACCCCGGTGACGACGCCGTTCACTTTGCCCATCCGGAAGTCGAGGTCGGGGTGGGGCGCGAGGTGGCGGGCGACCCCGTCCAGCGCCACTGCGTGCCGCTCGAACAGCGGCGAGGGCGAGCCGTCGACGACGAGGATCTCCTCGACCTCGCCGCGCAGCCCCCGCAGGTAGGCGGCCAGCTCCTCGATCGGTCCCGGCTCGGTCCAGCGCAGCGGCAGGACGTAGGAGGCCGTCAGGGGACCGCTCACAGCCGCCCGCGCAGCGAGGTCTCGTTCGCCTCCCAGGAGGCGATCAGCCGCCGCGCGAAGCGGTCCTCCAGCTCCAGCAGGGCGCGGGCGCCGAAAAGGATGTCCTCGGCCAGCTCCGGCTCGGCTCGGGCCAGGCCGCCGGCGAGGTCGTAGGCGGCGATGTTCTCGTGCACCGCGTCGGCCTCGACATGCTCGTCGTAGAAGTCAGTGGCCTCCTCGCCGAAGCCGAGCCGCCGCAGGGCGTTGCCGTAGCGCCGGTTCGGCCGCGCCGAGGTCATCTCGAACATCGCCAGGTGACCGACGATCGCGCCGCGGCCGCTACGGCGCAGGCCGCAGGCCGACATCAGGTTGACCGTGGCAATCGTGGTGCCGGGGATGTGGGCGAGGTAGGCGTTCTCGCGGTCCTCCAACTCCAGCGCCCTCATCGTCTTGGCGAAGAGGCCCGAGTGCATGCGCTCCGGCCGGCCGTCGCCGTACTCATCGCCCTGCACCTCCAGCAGCGCCGTCTTCGCCGCGCCGGCGAGGCGGGGAATCGCCCAGCTGTGCGGATCGGCCTCTTTCAGCTGGTAGAGCGAGCGGTGGACGACGAACTCGCGGAACTGCTCGATCCCCGCCTCCCGTTCCAAGTGGCGCGAGAGCGAGACGCCGTCGTCGCCTTCCTCCAGCTCGAAGAGCAACTC
>DASVWY010000134.1:0-8231 GCA_036392975.1 Solirubrobacterales bacterium
GGCCCCTGCCGTGCTCGCCGCGCGAGGCGAGCGCGCCCTCCTCCGGCTCGATCACCTCGACGCCGCGCTCGCGCAGCGCCGCCAGGTTCGCCTGGGTCGCAGGGTCGGCGTACATGCGATCGTTCATCGCCGGCGCGATCAGCCGTGGCGCGGTGCAGGCGAGGAAGGAGGTGGTGAGCATCGAGTCGGCCATCCCCGCCGCCAGCTTGGCGACGGTGTTGGCGGAAGCGGGGGCGACCAGATAGGCATCGCAGTTGGCGGCGAGCTCGAGATGCCCGATCGGGTCGTGCTCGGGTCGCGGCTCGCCCGGGAAGGCGCCGCGCAACGGGTCGCGCTCGAACTCGGAGGTCAGCACCGGGGCGCCGACGATGCCCTCGAAGGAAGCGGCGCCGACGAAGCGACCGGCTGCCTCCGTCATCACCACGCGGACGCCGTGGCCGGCGACGGTTGCGAGGCGTGCGAGCTCGAGCGCCTTGTAGGCGGCGATCCCGCCGCTTACGCCGAGCAGGATTCTGGCCATCTCTCCTCCTGAGGAAGCGGTTCTAGGCTCGGTACTCGTATTTGAGCTTGCCCTCGGCAAGCTCCTCGAGCGCCATCGAGAGGTAGTTGCGCTCGCCGTGGGTCTCGACCATCGGCGGTGGGTACTCGCCGAAGCCGCCCTCGCTGAGGTTGTGGAAGTAGCTGTTTATCTGACGCGCCCGCTTCGCCGCGACGACGACCGCTGCGTAGTGCGAGTCGGCGTGCTCGAGGAGCTTGTCTACGCGTGGCTTGATCATTCGGCCGCGGAGTCTAGAGGTATCCCGAGCTCGGCGCGCACGATCTCCTCCAACTCGGCGGCGGCCCGCTCCAGATCGTCGTTGACGATCCTGTGATCGAAGTCGCCTTGGGCGGCCAGCTCGACCTCCGCCACCTTCAGCCTGGCGTCGATCGCCTCGGGCGAATCGGCGCCGCGCGACTCGAGGCGCTCGCGCAGGACGGCGGGGTCGGGTGGGGCGATGAACACCTGCACCGACTCGCGCATCGCGGCGCGGACCTGGCTCGCCCCCTGGACCTCGATCTCGAGCAGCACCGAGTGGCCCTGCTCCAGGCGCTTGGCGACCTCGGAGCGCAGGGTTCCGTAGCGGTGGCCGCTGTAGGTGGCGAACTCGAGGAAGTCCTCGGCCGCGACCCGGCGGTCGAACTCCTCGGGCGAGAGGAAGTGGTAGTCGCGCCCGTCGACCTCGTCCCCCCGCGGCTCCCGCGTGGTCGCCGAGACCGATAGCTCAAGGCCGGGAACGCGCGCCAGCAGAGTCGAGATCAGAGTTCCCTTCCCGACACCCGATGGGCCAGTGATGACGATGACTTTGGACATGTAGAGGCCGCGAAAACCAAGCAGATCGGCCGGACGCAGGGAGCGTGGCGTGCTTTGCACGCGAGCGACCGAGGACGCCGATATGCGCCGGTTTGCAGCAGCCTTTAGCGGCGGAGCTGGGAGATGAGCTCTGCGCGCTGGCGCTCGGAGAGGCCGCCGATCGTCTTGGACGGTGAGATCCGGCACTGGTTGAGAATGCGGTTCGTCTTCACCCTGCCGTACTTCGGCACCGCCAGCAGCATGTCGAAAACCTTGGCGGTCATCACGTACTCGGGCGGGTCGAGCAGCAGCGCGTGGATGCTGGCCTTGCCCGCTTTCAGGTCCTTCTTCAGCTTGGCGCGGGCGGTGCGGATGTCGTTGGCCCGCTTCAGCGCGTCCATCCGCTGGTCCAGCGACCTCTCGGGGGTCGCGGCGGAGGTCTTGACTGGGGCGGGCATTGGGCGGCGAGTATAGCCGCGGCTCGTGGGGGTGCAAGGACTTTTCGGCCTTTTCGGACCAAATTCACCTGAACCTCGACTGGAGGTCGAGCCTAGGACATCGCCGCGTACCGGTCAGCAAGCTCCACTGCAATCCGTTTCCCGGCCCGCGGGTCGCGGAAGCTCTCGGTTCCGACCGCCACCACCGTCGCCCCGGCGGCGATCATTTCGGCCGCATCGGCCCCGCTGCAGATCCCTCCCATGCCGACGATGGGCAGGCGAACCGCGGCGGCGACGGCCCGCACCTGGGCGACGGCGATCGGTCGCACTGCCGGCCCGGAGAGCCCCCCGTGCCCGGCCGCGATACCGGGCCGCCCCGTCGCCGGATCGATCGCGCTGGCCTTCAGCGTGTTGATCAGCGAGACCGCGTCGGCTCCGCCCTCCTTCGCAGCGACAGCCACGGCCGCCGGATCGGCGACGTTCGGAGTCAGCTTCACGATCAGCGGCTTCGGCGTCACTGGCCGCAGCGCTTCCAAGAGCGCCAAGGTCTCCGCCGGCTGCTCACCGACGATCAGCCCCGAGTGGACGTTGGGGCAGGAGATGTTGAGCTCGAAAGCGGCAACCTCCTCGCGCTCATCGAGAGCAGCAACCATTCGCTTGAAGTCCTCGTGACCGGTTGCCATCACGGACACGATCAACGGCACTGGCAACTCGGCCAGCCGAGGCAAGTCCTCAGCGAGAAAGCCGTCCAGCCCCTTGTTCGGCAGCCCAATCGAGTTGATCATCCCCGCCGGCGTCTCCCAGATCCGCTGCGGCTCGTTGCCGGCCCTCGGCTCCAGCGTGATCGTCTTCGAAACGAACGCCGCGAAGGGGAAGTCGTCGAGGAGGGCGTCGCCGTAGACCCGTTGCGCCGCGATCGCGTCGAAGGTCCCCGATGCGTTGATGACCGGGTGGGCGAGTTCTATTCCGCACAGCTCAACCACAGCGCACCACGGGACCGTCTATGCACAAGCGCAGATATCCGCCGCCTGGCCGTGGGACTGCGCAGCCGAAACAGGCTCCGAAGCCGCACGCCATCGGCGACTCCATCGCCAGCTCGCAGGCGACGCCACGGTCGGAGCAGAGCTTCGCGATCGCGTCCAGCATCGGCGGCGGGCCGCAGGCGTAGACGGCGGCGCTGGACGCGTCGTCGCCCTCGATCATCGCCGCCAGCAAATCGGTTACGTATCCGCGGTGTCCGGCGTGACCGTCCTCGCTGGCGAGGCGCACCTCGCAGCAGGCGAAGAGGTCGTCGAGGCCGCCGCTGTGGACGCGGTCGCGGAAGCCGAGCAGGACCCGGGTCGGGATCCCGCGGGCGGCGAAGTGGCGGCGCAGCAGCGCCAGCGGCGCGATGCCGATGCCGCCACCGACCAGGATCGCGCCGGCGGCGCCGGGCGCCAGCTCGCGCGGCGGCGAGAACGAGTTGCCGAGCGGGCCGTTGACCCAGACCGCCTCCCCCGCCTCGATCTCGCACAGACGGTCGGTCCCGGGCCCCACCCCCTCGAGCAGAAAATCAAGCCGCACCCCGCTGACTTCGCGTTTAGTTGCGCTATCCGCGACAAAAGGCGAAGTCAGCGGCTCGGCGTCGGCGACCGAGAGGGCGCGCGGCAGGAAAGGGCGCTCGCCGCGCTGCTGCCAGTGGCGCTCGGTGGCGAGCATGTAGAACTGGCCTGGCTCGGGCGCCGGCCCCTCGCTGTCGAGCAGCGAGACGACCCGGTACCCGCCCGAATCGCGGGCCTCGATCGCCTCGCAGAGCCGACGCCCGAATGGCGCGACCCGACGATCGACCGCTTCCTCAAGCATTCCCGGGAGCAGAGGAGGCGACGCGTATTCCGTGGATCTCCTGCAGCGACAGCACCGGGGCCGCACCCTCCTTCTGGGCGGCGATCGCCCTTGCCGCGGCCGAGGCGCCGGTCATCGTCGTCACGCAGGGGATTCCGTGGCGGACTGCGGCTGTTCGGATCGCCTGGCCGTCGGCGCGGGCGCCGGAGCCGGTCGGCGTGTTGATCACCAGATCGCAGCGCTTCTCCCGGATCAGGTCGACCACATGCGGCGACCCCTCTCCCAGCTTGTTGATCCTCGTCACCGGCACTCCCATCGCCGAGATCGATTGCGCGGTGCCGCCGGTCGCGATCACCTCGAAGCCGAGGTCGTGGAAGCGCGCCGCCAGCTGCGTCGCCGCCGGCTTGTCGGTGTCGGTGACGGTGATGAAGACGGAGCCCTCCAGCGGCAGCTTCACCCCCGCCGCCGCCTGGGCCTTGGCGAAAGCGGTCGGGAAGTCGGCGGCGATTCCCATCACCTCGCCGGTGCTCTTCATCTCCGGCCCCAGCACCGAGTCGACGCCGGCAAAGCGGGCGAAGGGCAGCACCGCCTCCTTGACGCTGACGTGCCCGTCGGGCGCCCGACCGAGGTCCTGGTCGGCAAGGCTCTCGCCCAACAGCAGCCTGGTCGCGACTTTCGCCAGCGGCGTCCCGGTCGCCTTGGAGACGAAGGGGACGGTGCGCGAGGCGCGCGGGTTGGCCTCGATCACGTAGAGCTCGCCGCCCGCCACCGCGTACTGGATGTTGATCAGGCCGACCACGCCCAGCTCGAGGGCGATCCGCTCGGTCGTCGCCCGGATCTCATCGAGCATCTCCTCGCCGAGGCTCATCGGCGGCAGCACGCAGGCCGAGTCGCCGGAGTGGACGCCGGCTTCCTCGACGTGCTGCATGATCCCGGCGACGTGAACCGACTCGCCGTCGGCGAGGGCATCGACGTCGATCTCGATCGCGCCCTCGAGGAAGTGGTCGAGGAAGAGCGGGTGCTCCGGGTCGGCCTTCGCGTTGGCCTTCAGATAGGCCGCCAGGTTCTCGCTCGAGTAGCAAATCTCCATCGCGCGGCCGCCGAGCACATAGGAGGGGCGCACCAGCAGCGGGAAGCCGACCCGCTCGGCGACCATCGCCGCCTCCTCGGCCGAGAGGGCGGTCGCGTAGGGCGGGTGCTTGACGCCGAGGCCCTGAAGCAGGGCGCCGAAACGGCCGCGGTCCTCGGCGCGGTCGATCGCCGCAACCGGCGAAGCGCCGCCGGGACGGGTGCCGAGCAGCGGCACGCCGGCCCGCTCGAGCGCGCCGGCCAGCTTCAGCGGCGTCTGGCCGCCGAACTGGACGATCACGCCCTCCGGGCGCTCCTGCTCGCAGACGGCGAGCACGTCCTCGATCGTGAGCGGCTCGAAGTAGAGCCGGTCTGAGGTGTCGTAGTCGGTCGAGACGGTCTCCGGGTTGCAGTTGACCATCACCGCGTCGCGCCCCGACTCGCGCACGGTCATCGCCGCGTGCACGCAGCAGTAGTCGAACTCGATCCCCTGCCCGATCCGGTTCGGGCCGGCGCCGAGGATCACGACCGAGGGCCGCTCGCCTCGCCGCACCTCCGAGCCCGCGCCGCTCGGTCGCTCGTACGCGGAGTAGTAATAGGGCGTCGCCGCCTCGAACTCGGCGGCGCAGGTGTCGACGGACTTGTAGGTGCGGGCGAGGCCCTCGGTGCCGTCGCCGTCGCTGGCGAGCGCCTGCAGCTCGCGCAGGAACCAGCGGTCGACGAGACAGCGTTCGTGCACCGCCTCGATCCCGATCCCGCGCCGGAAGGCCTCCAGGATGAGATCGAAGCGCTCCGCGCACGGCACCGCGATCGCCTCCAGCAGCCCCTCTTCCTCGGCCGGCGGCTCGGCCGGCGTGTCGAGCTCGCGGGAGCGCATCGCCTTGGCGAAGGACTCGCGGAAGGTGCGCCCGATCGCCATCACCTCGCCGACGCTCTGCATGTGGGTGGAGAGGCGGCCGGTGGCGCCGGGGAACTTCTCGAAGGCAAAGCGCGGCACCTTGGTGACGACGTAGTCGATCGTCGGCTCGAAGGAGGCCGGGGTGGCGCGGGTGATGTCGTTCGGGATCTCCTCCAGGGCGTAGCCGACCGCCAATTTCGCCGCCATCTTGGCGATCGGGAAGCCGGTCGCCTTGGAAGCGAGCGCCGAGGAGCGTGAGACCCGCGGATTCATCTCGATCACGGCGATGTCGCCGCTCTCGGGGTCGACCGCGAACTGGATGTTGGAGCCGCCGGTCTCTACGCCAACCGCGCGGATCACCTTTATCGCCTGGTCGCGCAGCTCCTGGTAGAGCCGGTCGGTGAGCGTCTGAGCCGGGGCGACCGTGACCGAGTCGCCGGTGTGGACGCCCATCGGGTCCATGTTCTCGATCGAGCAGACGATGACGACGTTGTCGTTGCGGTCGCGCATCACCTCCAGCTCGAACTCGCCCCAGCCGATCACCGACTCCTCGACCAGCACCTGGTTGATCGGGCTCGCGGCGAGGCCCTCGGAGACGACCTGGCGCAGCTCGGTCTCGCTCTCCCCGACGCCGCCGCCCTGGCCGCCGAGCGTGAAGGCGGGCCGGACGATCGCCGGCAACGTGATGCGGCCGTCGGAGAGCGCGGCGTCGACCTCGGCCAGGCTGCCGACGGTCATCGACCAGGGGATCCGCAACCCCGCCTCCTCCATCGTGCGGCGGAACTCCTCGCGGTCCTCGGCGCGCCGGATCGCCGTCTCGTCGGCGCCGATCAGCTCGACCCCGAAGCGCTCCAGGGTGCCGTCCTCGTGCAGTGCCATCGCCACGTTCAGCGCCGTCTGCCCGCCCAGAGTCGGCAGCAGCGCGTCTGGGCGCTCCTTCTCGATGATCCGCGCGACCGGGCCCGGCAGCAGCGGCTCGACGTAGGTCGCGGTCGCGAACTCGGGGTCGGTCATGATCGTCGCCGGGTTGGAGTTGACGAGGATGACCTCGTAGCCCTCCTCGAGCAGCACCTTGCAGGCCTGCACGCCGGAGTAGTCGAACTCGGCGGCCTGACCGATCACGATCGGCCCCGAACCGATCAGGAGGATCTTCTCGATGTCGGTGCGCTTAGGCATGGGCCAGCTCGAGGAAGCCGTCGAAGAGGTGGCGGGCGTCGTGCGGCCCCGGCCCGGCCTCGGGGTGGTACTGGACCGTCGCCGCGGCGACGTCGCGCAGGACCAAGCCCTCGACGGTGCGGTCGTAGAGGTTGAGGTGCGACAACTCGGCGGCGCCGAAGTCGGTCTCCCAGCGCACCGGCTCGTCGGCCTCGATCCGCGGCTCGCCCCCGGGTCCCCGCACCGCGAAACCGTGGTTCTGGGAGGTGATGTCGATGCGGCCGCTGGCCAGCTCCTTGACGGGGTGGTTGGCGCCGCGGTGGCCGAAGGGGAGCTTGAAGGTCTCCAGGCCGACCGCGCGGCAGAGCAGCTGGTGGCCGAGGCAGATCCCGAACAAGGGCTTGACGCCGACCAGCTCCCGAACCGTGTCGACTACGTAGTCGAGCGCGCCGGGGTCGCCGGGGCCGTTGGCGAGGAAGACGACGTCGGGATCCTCAGCCAGCACCTGCTCGGCGCTGCTCGTGCAGGGCAGCAGCGTCAGGCGGCAGCCGCGCTGGCGCAGTTCGCGGACGATGTTGAGCTTGACGCCGGTGTCGATCCCGACCACGTGCGGACCATCGCCCTCAAAGCGGACCGGCTCGGGGGGCGTCACCGTGCGGGCCAGGTCGGCGCCCGCCATCGAGGGCTCGGCGGCGATCCGTTCGCGCGCCTCGGCCTCGGGCACCGCGGCGGCGAAGATGCCACCGCGCATCGCGCCGCGGTCGCGGATGTGGCGGACGAGGGCGCGGGTATCGACGCCCGAGATCCCCGGGGTGCCGCAGTCGTCGAGCCAGTCGAGCCAGCCACCCTCGGCGCTGGCGACGTCCTCGCCGTTCTTGGCCTCGCGCATGACGACGCCGCGGGCGTGGACGCGATCGGACTCCATCGCCTCCGCCGAGACGCCGTAGTTGCCGATCAGCGGATAGGTGAAGACGACGATCTGTCCGGCATAAGACGGGTCGGTGACCGACTCCTGGTAGCCGGTCATCGCGGTGTTGAAGACGACCTCGCCGGTGACCGGCTCGCGGTGGGCGCAGAGCTCGCCGTCGAAGCGGGCTCCGTCCTCGAGCAAGAGGTAGCCGGCGCTCACGAAGCCACCCCGAGGCTGAAGCTGCGCAGCCGGTAGGCGACCTGGCCGCCGGCGACGGTCATCAGGACCCTTCCGGTTAGCTCGCGGCCGGCGCACCAGGAGTTGTCGGAGCGGCTCTCGTAGCCCTCCTCGCCGACGGTCCAGTGGGCGGAGAGGTCGCAGAGGACGACGTTCGCCTCGCTGCCGGGCGCCAGGCTGGGCCGCTGCAGTCCGAACGGCGCCGCCCCTCCCGACATCCGCTCGACGACGAGCCCGAGGTCGAGCACGCCGGGCAGGACGAGGTCGGTGTGGATCGCGGCGAAGGCCGTCTCCAGCCCGGTCACTCCCATCGCCGCCTGCTCGAACGGGACCTCCTTTTCCTCCGCCGCGTGCGGAGCGTGGTCGGTGGCGATG
>DASVWY010000135.1:0-10897 GCA_036392975.1 Solirubrobacterales bacterium
GACGGAGGCCGAGATGGCGCAGATCCTCGTCGAGGTCGGAGGACGAAGCATCCATTACTACTTGGCGAAGTACGGCGAGGGCCATTTCGCGAAGAGCGACTAGCGGGGGAATTTGCCGAGAGCCGACGCCCGGACTTGAACCGGGGACCCCTTCATTACGAATGAAGTGCTCTACCAACTGAGCTACGCCGGCGTACCGGCTTCATTCTAGGTGGCCTTCGCCTCGGCTTGCTTGGTTCGCTGGTGCGGTGGCAGGTGGCCGCAGACCGGGCAATCCGGCTCCGGCACGACCGGCTCCCGTTCGACCTTCATCGTGCGCAGGTCGTAGATGTGGCCGACGCCTTGGGTCGAGGGTTCTGCGAGTCCGGTCAGGAGGTGGAGGATGTCGAGCCCGATCTGGCCGCCGATCAGGGCGCAGGCGGGACCGAGCGTGGCGGCGGGCGACGGTTTAGCCCGACGCTGCTCGATCGCGATGTCGAACATCGGGTAGGCGCGCCTGTAGGCGGCGACCTGGCAGGAGAAGCAGCCGGTCTCGCCGGGCACGTAGAGCGGGCCGACGCGGGCGATCGGCGGGAAGTGGCTCATCGTGATGTACGGGATGCCGGCGGCGAAGCAGGCCGAGTTGACCCACTCCTCTATTTCGTGCGCGGGCCAGTCGGCGGCGTCGATGACGACGTCGCACCCCTCGATCACCTTGGCGATCGCCTCCTCGCCATCGAGCCGCTCCGCGATCGCCTCGATCCGCATCGCCGAGTTGAACTCGCCCAGCCGTTCGGCCGCCGCCTCCGTCTTGAGCCGGCCGATGTCGGCCTCGCGGTAGAGCGTCTGCCGGTTGAGGTTGCTGCACTCGACCCGGTCGCCGTCGATCAGCACCATCTCGCCGATGCCACAGCAGGCGAGCGACCATGCCGACCAGCCGCCAAGTCCGCCGACGCCGAGGACGACGACCCGCGAGCTCTCGAGCCGAGCCTGGCACTGCGAAGGGGTGGGCCCGGTGGTGATGTCGCTGAAGTAGCGGAGCTGGCGGTCGAAGCGTTCGATGACCGGGTCCGGGATCAGGTCGTCGTCGGCCGCATCCTCGACCAGGCCCAGCTCCTCCAGCTGGGCGAGCAGATCGCGCACGGGGTCCTCCCCGAAACGCTCCTCCAGGGCGCGGCGCTCGTTGCTGCCGTCGAGAGCGTCGAGCAGCTGCCGTCCCTCGGCGTCGGGGTTCTCGATGTGGACGTCGGCGCCGGCGCTTGGCCGAAGCAGGTAGAGGTCGCCGTCCGGCGATTCCATCCGCTCGGTGGTTCGCTTGATCCTCGGTCGCGTCATCTTGCAGGCCCGGGTGGGGGCAGGGGTTGAGACCGGCCCGCCGGTGGAATCGGTTTCGGTTGGCCTCAACCCCCGAAAAAATGAAGAGCCGGGAGCTTTGCTAAGTATCAGTTAAGCACTCAAATTAGACCGTATTTAAGTCTTATCTTGAAACTAAGGTCCGGGTCGGGCAGTCCAGGAGGAGACAAGGAGGAACTTGCCATGGCCAGCAAACGCAGCAAGGGAAACGGGCGCCGCGAGCCAAAGAACCTCAGGCAGGTCATCGATCCGGCGCTGGCGCAGGCACTTTCCCATCCACTTCGCAGCCATATCCTGATGACGCTCGGCGACGGGACCGCGAGCCCGAGCGAGGTCGCCAAGGAACTCGAAATGAACGCGCGGGATCTCAGCTACCACTTCGGGATCCTGGTCGAGATTGGGATGATCAAGCTGGTGCGGACGGAGAAGCGCCGAGGGGTTCTCGAGCACTTCTACGAGCAGACCCAATCCAGATTCAGGATCGATCTCCTCCGCGATGCCGCGCAGGCCGCGATGGAGGCGCGACAGGACGAGACTTTCAGCGGGCTCGACAGCCACCAGGGCCGGATCACGGTGGTCCTCGACGAGCAGGGGCGACGTGACGTCTTCGAGTTGATGCAGGCGACGATCGAGCGGGTGCTCGAGGTCGGTGAGCAGTGCTCGGAGAGCCTGCAGGAGAGACCCGAGGAGGGGGCGCCGGTAGAGGTTTTCGTGATGGGTTTCGAGAACACCGCCGCCGCCTCTCGCCGGACCCTGCGAAGATCCGCCGGTACCGGCTAGCCGTCGGCCAGCTCGCGGGCGCGGGCAAAGACCCGGTCGAGCATGGGCTCGGTCAGGCGGCCGGTGAAGGTGTTCTGCTGGCTCGGGTGAAAGCAGCCGAGCAGGACCCAACGCTCCAGCTCGACCTCGGCGCCGTGGCCGAAGCGCGGTCGCGGCCGCGGCGGCGTGCAGCCGAGCTCGCGCGTCGCCCGCAGGACTCCGTCCCAGGCGAAGGCGCCGAGGGCGACGATGGCCCGGCAGCGCCGCAGCAGCTCCAGCTCCCTTGCCAGGTAGGGCAGGCAGCTGTCGCGCTCGGCTGGTGATGGGCGGTTGGCGGGAGGGGCGCAGCGGACGACGGCGGTGACGTAGGCGTCGTCGAGGCGCAGCCCGTCGCCTGGGTCGATCGACTCGGGCTGGTTGGCGAAGCCGGCCCGGTGCAGGGCCGCGTAGAGCCAGTCGCCCGAGCGGTCGCCGGTGAACATCCGCCCGGTTCGGTTTGCCCCGTGTGCGGCTGGGGCCAAGCCGACGATCGCCAGGCGAGCCGAGCGGTCGCCGAAGCCGGCCACGGGTCGCGCCCAGTAATCCTCGCCGCGAAAGCGCCGGGGCGGATCGGCGGCGGAGGACTCGCGCCACTCCACCAGTCGCGGGCAGCGGCGGCAGCCGTGGACCTCGACGGCGAGCTCAGCGAGCGTGGTCGCCGTGGGTGGGGAAGCGGTAGCTAAACGGTTGCGCATCGCAACCGAATCATGCCGGTACCGCGCGTTTCGTCGCCTAGTAGGAGGCGGAGCCCGAGCTCGTCGAAGCTCGGGCTCCACCCTGATTTAGACCTAGGCAGTCTTGTGGATCATCAGCAGTGGCGCGACTTGCTCGGACGCAGCGATCTTCACCTGGTTCACCCCCTCTTAGGCTGAAATGGCCGCTATCTCCCAAGTGCGGCTCATGCCTAAGAGACCGATTGAATGGTGGACAAGGTTCCACCAGTAGATGAAGGCGAAGCATGTTGTCGACATTTTGCTTGAAACTTCGCCTTTGAGGGCAATACGATGGAGTGGTTAATTCCACGCGCAACGATCGGAGGAGTCACTTTGGCGGCAAAGGGCAAGACCAGACCTAAGAGGACGAAAGGGAAGCGCAAGGCGAAAAGCGGCGGCGTGAACATGCAGCTCGTCAAAGCGCTCGCGCACGAGCTTCGCATCGAAATCCTCACCATCCTCAACGAACGGATGGCCAGCCCGAACGAACTGGCCAAGGAGCTCGACGAAGGCCTCAGCCAGGTCAGCTATCACGTCAAAGTGCTCAAGGACTACGAGTGCATCGAGCTGGTCAAGACCGAGCCCCGGCGCGGCGCCGTCGAGCACTATTACCGCGCCACTTCCAGGGCTTTCCTCACCGATCGCGACTGGCGCGAGCTGCCGGGATCGGTCAAGCCGGGACTGAGCGCCGATCTCCTGGAGCTGATCCAGCGGGACGCCGTCACGGCGCTGGAGGAGGGCAGCTTCGACGCCCGCGACGATCGGCACATGAGCCGAACCCCGCTGATCCTCGACGAGGAGGGGTGGGACGAAGTCCTGGACAGCCTCGAGCAGGCGCTGTCCGACGTCGCCCGGGCGCAGAAGAAAGCGGCAACCCGACTGGCCAGGAGCGGCGAGGAGGGATTCAGCGCCACCGTCGCGCTGATGGGGTTCGAGATGCCGGAGCTCACGCGCAAGCAGCGTCAGGGCGCCAGGGGCAAAGGCAAAGGCAAAGCCAAAGGCAAAGCGAAAGCCAAAGCAAAAGGCAAGGCCAAAGCGCGCAGATAGTGCAAGCGGCTGCGGCGACTCCAGCCGCGGCCAGCCCATAGGCTTCCTCCCCCGTGGGTCGGAACCGATCTCTGCGCGGTCAGTACGAGCGGCGCGGCATATGCCGCGCCGCTCTGCTGTTCCTCGCCCTCCTCGCGCTTCTGGCGCCCGGCTGCGGAAAGAGCGGACAGGGAGCCGAGACGGATCCCGAAAAGGGCTCGGACGCCGAGCTGCTCAATGCTGCCCTCGCCCAGGAGCTGACCCTGCTCGAGGCCTACACCAACGTTCCGGCGCCGCTCGCCGGTCGGTTCGGAGCGGTGGGTCGCCAGTTCCGCGCTCACGAGCAGGAGTACGTGAACGCGATCACCAAGGCGCTGCGCGGGCTGGGCGGCGAAACCGAAGCCGAGGCGGCAGCGATCGATCGCACCAGGCTCGAGAGCGAGGACGAGTTCCTCGCCCTCGCCTACGAACTGGAGAATGTCGCCCTGGCGACCTACCTCGACGCGGCCCCGCGGCTCTTCACCGATGCGCCGAGCACGCTCGCGGCCTCCCTCGCCGCCGCCCACGCTCAGCACCTGGTCGTACTGCGGCAGGAGCTCGGCGCAACGCCGGCGCAAGCTATCCCGGAGGCCTTCGAGTCCGGGGAGGAGCCACTGCTCCCGGCTGGAAGATGAACCCTGCGTGACCGCACCCCTGTACGCCCTCGGGCGGTTCTGCTCCCGCCACCACTACCCGACGATCGCCGCCTGGCTGATCGTCAGCGTCGCCCTGGTCCTGGCGGGCCAGTCCCAGGCGAGCAAGACGAACGACAACCTGACCCTGCCGGGGACCGACTCGACCGCGGCCACGGAGCTGCTGGAAGACAACCTGCCGGCCCAGGCTTACGGCAACAACCCCCTGGTCCTGAGGTCGACGGGTGCGAAGCTGACCGCGCCGGCGTACAGCGAAGCGGTCACGAAGACGGTGAAGCGCCTGCGCTCGTTGCCGGACGTCAACTCGGCGGTCGACCCGCTCAGCCGCGAAGGCGCCGCCTTCCTCAGCAAGGACCGCAAGATCGCCTACGTCCCGGTCTACCTCGGCGTCGGGCCGGGCGAACTGAGCGAGGACCAGGCCCAGGCGGTGCTCGACGCCGCCGGTCCCGCCGAGGCCGCCGGCCTCGAGGCGTCGGTCGGCGGCTACGTCGGCCAGCAGCTGTCCAAGCCCTCGACCGAGGTCAGCGAGGCGATCGGGCTCACCGCCGCGGTGATCATCCTCCTCTTCGCTTTCGGCACGGCGACGGCGATGGCGTTGCCGATCGTCTCGGCCGTGGTCGGGCTCGCCTGCGCTCTCTCGATCATCCGCCTGCTGGAGAACGTCGTCCAGATCCCCAGCGTCGCAACGACCCTGGCGACGATGATCGGGCTCGGGGTCGGGATCGATTACGCGCTCTTCATCGTCACCCGCCACAAACTGCAGCTGCGCGAAGGGATGGAGCTGCGCGAGTCGATCGCCCGCGCCACCGCGACGGCCGGCGGCGCCGTCGTCTTCGCCGGCTTCACGGTGGTGATCGCCCTCTGCTCGCTGGCCTTCGCCGGGATCCCGCTTGTCAGCACCCTCGGCTTCACGGCCGCGATCGCGGTCGTGATCGCCGTCTGCGCCGCGAGCACGCTGCTGCCGGCGCTGCTCGGTGCCCTCGGGCCGCGGATCGACTCGCTGCGGGTCCACCTCGGCAAGACCCACCCCGACGATCGCGAGCCGCACGGCTGGGCGCGCTGGGCGCGTCGTGTCGCCGACCGGCCCTGGCGCTCGGCGCTGGCCGCCGTCGCGGTGTTGGTCGTGCTGGCGATCCCCCTGCTCGACCTCGAGCTGGGCCAGAACGACATCAGCGCGCTCCCCGAGGACACGACCGCTCGCCAGGCCTACGACGGCCTCACCGAGGGCTTCGGCCCGGGCTTCAACGGGCCGCTGCTGGTCGCGGCGGAGTTCGAGACGGCGAAAGACGCCCAGGCGACGATGCCGAAGCTGCAGCGTGCGGTCGGCGCCGGCGGCGACGTCGCGGCTGTCTCGGCGCCGAGCTTCGACAGCCAGGGCACGGTCGCCGTCTTCTCGGTGATCGCCAAATCGGCGCCCTGGAAGGACGAGACGGTCGAGCTGGTCGAACGGCTGCGCGACCCGGTGATCCCCCAGGCGATGGCGGGCAGCGGCGGCAGCGCCCACGTCGGCGGCCAGACCGCCGGCTACATCGACCTGGCGACGCAGATCTCGGACAAGCTGCCGCTGATGATCGCGATCGTCGTCGGCCTCAGCTTCGTCGTCCTCCTGCTCGCCTTCCGCTCGCTGCTGGTGCCGGTCAAGGCGGCGGCGATGAACCTGCTCTCGGTCGCCGCCGCCTACGGGGTCGTCACCGCGGTCTTCCAGTGGGGCTGGGCCTCGTCGCTGATCGGGCTCGACCACTCGATCCCGATCGTCAGCTTCGTGCCGCTGCTGATGTTCGCGATCCTCTTCGGCCTCGCGATGGACTACGAGGTCTTCCTGCTCACTCAAATGCGCGAGCACTACAAAGCGCACGGGAAGCCCGACCGCGCGGTGGTCGAAGGGCTGGCGAACACCGGCCGGGTGATCACCTCGGCGGCGGCGATCATGGTCTGCGTGTTCACCAGCTTCGTCCTCAACGGCAACCCGGTGGTGAAGGAGTTCGGGGTCGGATTGGCAATCGCGATCGCGATCGATTCGACCCTGGTCCGCTGCCTGCTGGTGCCGGCGGTGATGGTGCTGCTGGGCCGCTGGGCCTGGTGGCTGCCGGGCCCCCTGGAGCGGCTCGTACCCCACGTCAGCATCGAGGGCGAGGAGTTCTTCGCCAAGCGCGACGCCCTCCTCGCCGCCGACGGGCCGAAAAGTCAAGCCGGAGTTGACATTTCGGCCCGTCGGCCCCAGGGCTGATGTTTCCGCTGAACCTGGCCAACCTGCTGACGCTGCTGCGGATCCTCGCGGTGCCGGTCGTGGTCGTCGCCCTGCTCGGCGAGACGCCGAACGGCGACGCCCTTGCCGCCGCCGTCTTCGCGCTGGCGGCGCTGACCGACGGCCTCGACGGCTACTTCGCCCGCTCGCGCGACGCCATCACCACCTTCGGCAAGCTGATGGACCCGCTGGCCGACAAGCTGCTGATCACGGCGGCGCTGCTCTCGCTGGTCTCCCTGGACCGGCTCGAGGCCTGGGTGGCGATGGTGATCATCGCCCGCGAGGTTGCCGTCACCGGCTTGCGGGCGATCGCCGCCGAGCGCGGCGTCGTCATCGCCGCCAGCTGGCTGGGCAAGCTGAAGACGGTGCTGCAGATCGCCGCCGTCTTCGCCCTGATCGCCGCCAACCCGGCGCCGGCCTGGGTCGACGGCCTCGTCTACCTGGCGCTGGCGGTGACCGTGGTCAGCGGCGCCGACTACTTCTTCGGGCTGCGGCGCCGCCTCGAGGCCGAGCGCGAAGCGCGGACGGGCCCGAAGCCCAACGGCAGCCCCTCCTAGGTCGCCGGCGCCTCCAGCCACTCCCTTACCGTCGTGTGACGACGCTGGTGCTCGCCGCTCTCCAGCTCGGCGCGCAGGTCGTCGAGCTTGCCGTAGCGCTCGGCGATCACGTTGTGGCGGTGGATCGTCTCCAGGTTCTCCTGGCGCGCCATCACGAACGCCTCGCCCGGCAGGTCGGGGTAGTCCTCGACCACGCGGCGCAGCATCTCGCGCACGCAGTCCTCGACGAAGCGCGGCTGCGAGTGCGCCTTGGCGACCACCGCAAGCTCGTCGGGCCGCTTCATCAGCTCGTAGATCTCCGAGCTCATCGACTGCTCGACGATCCGCAGCAGCTCCGGCGCGTCGATCCAGGCCGGTCCGCCCTCGGGGCAGCCGATATGGAGGGTGCCGATTCCGCGCTGGTTGTGGGTCGCGACCGGCACCGCCTCCAGCGCCAGCTCGATCTGTTCGGGGTCGAAGCCCCGCTCGGCGAGCCGTTCGCGGGCGAGGCCGCCGACCATCTCCTGGGCGCACGGGCAGGCGGTCATCCCCTGGGCCTGGACGCCGGTCAGCGTCCGCGTGCCCCGCAGCGAGGCCACCGCGGTGCCGAAGAGGACGTAGATCTCCTGCGTCTGCTGGTTGCTGGCCGGGGTGGTGACGGTCTCCGGGTAGCGGGCCGTGACCGAGACCTCGGCCCGCAAGCCGCCCTGGCGCTCGCGCACCCGTTCGGCGATGTGGGCGGCGAGGACCTCGGCCCGGAAGGCCTCGCCGAGCACGACCTCGTCTATCGCCTCGCCGACGATTTCCTCGAAGCGCGACATGTGGACGCCGGCCTGGCGCGGGTTGAGGTCGACGAGGCACTTGAAGTCGGCGTGGTAGAGGTCCTCGCTGCCGTTCGCGTTGACCCGGATCACCTTCTCGACGCCGGTCACCCCGACCCGCGAGAGGCTGATGCCGGTCGCCGGCGTCGAGGACTGGACGTCCGGCGCGGCGGCGGAGAGGGTGGTCGAGTCGCTCGCCATCGGCTCCCTAGGGTAAGCCACCCGGGGTCGCGGCAGGCCGGCGGGGCAGGTCAAGGGATTGCTCGAATCTCCCTATACTTGCCCGTGGCCGGAGCATTGGGGCCGGCCCCAA
This sequence comes from Solirubrobacterales bacterium, assembly GCA_036392975.1. Classification (GTDB taxonomy): domain Bacteria; phylum Actinomycetota; class Thermoleophilia; order Solirubrobacterales; family 70-9; genus VRUE01. Next base: position 8,477 of record DASVWY010000135.1, read on the forward strand.
GAGGGGAACTGGGTTGCACCGGAGGCAGCGAGATCGAGCCGTTGGAAACGGTCCCGCAGGGACTGGATCAGGATTCGAACAGCCAGCCGTTCGCGGAGTTGGAGGAGCTGCAGCGGCTGATCGCGCTGGGTCGTGAGCGCGGCTACCTGACCTTCGAGCAGATCGCGACGACACTCGAGGAGGTCGACGTCACCAAGGAGCAGGTCGGCCGCCTCCACGCCCACCTGATCGAGCACGGCGTCGAAGTGATCGCCGAGGACGGCGTCAGCGCCTACAAGGAGCAGCGCGCCGAGGCGGCCAACGGGCAGCCGAAGAAAGCGGAGCTGGACCTGACCGTAGAACCCAGCCTCGACTCGCTGCGACTCTACCTGCGCTCGATCGGCAAGGTCGATCTGCTGACCGCCGCGGAGGAGATCTCGCTGGCGAAGCGGATCGAGCGGGGCGACATGGCCGCCAAGCGGCAGATGGTGGAGGCCAACCTGCGCCTCGTCGTCTCGATCGCCAAAGGCTATTTAGGGCGCGGGCTGAGCTTCCTCGACCTGATCCAGGAGGGCTCCCTGGGATTGATCCGCGCGGTCGAGAAGTTCGACTACCGGCGCGGCTACAAGTTCTCCACCTACGCGACCTGGTGGATCCGCCAGGCGGTGACGCGGGCGATCGCCGACAAGGCGCGGACGATCCGCATCCCCGTCCACATGGTCGAGAAGCTGAACAGGGTCGCCAACGTGGAGCGCCAGCTGGTGCAGCGGCTCGGGCGCGAGCCGGAGCCGACCGAGATCGCCGCCGAGCTGCGCTGGCCGCTCGGCGAAGTGCGGGAGATCCTGCGGATCGCGCAACTGCCGGTCTCGCTGGAGAAACCGGTGGGTGACGAGGACGAATCGGAGCTCGGCGACTTCGTCGCCGACGAGGGGGTCGCGGAGCCCTTCGAGGAGGCGAGCGAACACCTGCAGCGGGAGGGCGTGCGACGGGCGCTCGACGCCCTGCCCGACCGCGAGCGGCAGGTGATCCAGTTGCGCTACGGACTCTCGGGGTTGGAACCGCTGACCCTGGAGGAGGTGGGCGAGACCTTCGGCGTCACCCGCGAGCGGATTCGCCAGATCGAGAACAACACGCTGAAGAAACTGCAGCGCCTGCCAGAGGCGCAAATGCTGCGCGAAGCGAGCTAGCGCGGCTCGAGGACGAAGACCGCGATGTCGCGGTCGGTGCGGGCCTCGTATTCGTCGAAGCCCGAGTACTGCTCGTTGTGGCGGCGCCAGAGCTCGGTGCGCTCCTCACCCGCGGCGATCCGGGCCCGCACGGGAACGCGCCTGCGCCCGATCTCGATCTCGGCCTCGGGGTTCGCCTTCAGGTTCAGCGACCAGGCCGGGGTGCGGCTGTGGCCGGCGTTGGAGCCGATCACGACGAAGCTCTCGCCGTCGGCCAGGTAGACGACCGGGGCCGTGCGCGGCTGCCCCGACTTGCGGCCGGTCGTGGTCAGCAGCAGAACCGGCGCCTTGGCGATCCGCCCGCCGACCCGGCCGCCGCTGAGCCGGTAGAGCGGCACGTTCAGCTTGCCGGTCCAGCGCAGCCCGGTCGCTCCCATCGCCTGCGAGGCGCGCGAATAGAACCTGTCCCCCAGCACGGCCGGAAGTATTCCAGCCCGACGTGCCGCGTCTTAGGTACCCATAGTGGTCCCTAAGACGCGGCACGTCCCCGGTAGACTCGCAGCGCCCCTGGGGGAGTGCCCGAGTGGTTAAAGGGGACTGGCTGTAAACCAGTTGGCTATGCCTACGCAGGTTCGAATCCTGCCTCCCCCATGCAGCGTCTCTGAGACACAGGCTCGCGACCGAGAGCGATACGGCCCGCCGGATGGATCGGCCCCTCTCGATCGTTGAATGATCAACAAAGCACGCTGCAAATTATTAGGACTTTCGCATTCAAGCCCTGTACAAGCGGTCGCCGGAATGATTAGGTCATGCTTGTCCATCAAACAGGGTTCCTGGATTGCCCACAGGCTTCTAGCGGTATCTCTCGTGCGGGGGGTCCAGGATCGGCGGGGAGGTCGAATTGGGTTTCGCAATCGGAAGGGCGAGGGGCCGTGCGCGCTGGCTGGGTCTGTTCACGGTCCTGCTGCTGATCAGCTCGGCGGTGCCGGTTCTGGCGGAATCGACGCCTCCCGGCCAGCCCGAGGAGGCGCCGGTCCTCTCCGAAGCCGAAGCAGGGGAGCACCCGACCGCGGCCGACGTCGCCAACGGCATCGACGAAGCCGAAAGCGTCGAAGGCGAAGAAGAAGAGCTGCGCGAAACTCCCCAAGCCGAGCGCGAACGCGAGGAATCCAAGCTCGCCTACTCGGATGTCTCGCCGGCCGAAGCCGCGGAGCTGCTCCGAGAGGAGTTCTCCGAGCAGCTCGCGCTGATCGACCAGGACCCCGCCCGCGCCCTC
>DASVWY010000136.1:0-15815 GCA_036392975.1 Solirubrobacterales bacterium
CCTCGGCGGTTTCCGGGTCGATGTGGAGGGCGACCCGGACGACCACGGTGCCGAGGTCATAGGGCCCGGCGACGGCGGCCGTCACGAACACAAGGCTCACCGGAGCGCCTTTGTAGGGCCCGGCAAGGTAGACATTGCCGTCGGTGTGGAACGGCTGGCCCGTGCCGGCGTCGATGCCGGCGCTGCCGACGAAGCTGCTGCCGGGGCAGGCCGGATTGACCGTGGTCGCCGCGCCACTCTGTTTCGCCGCCGCGTCGATGTTCGCCTCCGGGCAGTACTCGACGCCCTTCAACTTGGCGACCATCCCCGGCGGCAGGTCGACGTCGACCCGTTTGATCTCCTGCTCGCCGTTGACCCGCGAGATGTGCAGCTCCATCGGGCTGAAGGCACCCGCTTTGGTGCTCTGCGGTCGGGCTGAGAAGCCGGGGTTGAACGGGCGCTCGGCGAGCGTTTTCGGGCAGGGGCCGCCGCCCGGGGCGGTGGCGAGGGTGAACTGAGCGTTATCGGGCACCTCTTCGTTGGGCCTCGACCACGGCGTGAACAGAGCGGAGACGGTGTGCGGCCCGCAGGTCCCAGGAGACGTCACCGCTCCCCGCGGCCCGCCGTTGAGGTGGACTTTGAAGGAGTTGAACGGCGCCTGCGGGTTGTTCGGGACGACGGCCGTCAGCTGGCCGGTCTGCAGGTTCGGGAACACGTTGCCGATCAGGCGGACGTTGACGCCGTAGCGGTTGTTGAAGGCGTGGATGAAGATGCGGAACTGCTCGCCCGAGCTGGGCTCGTTGCTGAGCGGCTGGGCGACGTAGACGTCGCCGCCGAGGTCCTGATCGAGCGCCCGCGTGTCCACCTCGACCGTGCCGATCTTCGAAGACGCCGGGCATTCGACCGGGTCGTCGGTGCCTTTCTTGAACTGAGCGTCCGTGCACGGCTCAAGGCCGTTGGCGACGGAGGGGTTCAGCCCGGCGCCCTGCGGCAGCGTCACCTTCGCCGTCAGCAGGTGCGATTCGGATAGCTCCGTGAGGGGTTTGAGCACGTCGTCCATCTGGACGTCTACCGTGGCCGGTTCCGGCGAGTCGGTTGCGCCACTGGCCGTCGCCTCGACTTCCGGTTCGAACGGGACGATCTCGCAGCCGCTGGCCCCGACCGCGGTCGTGAAGCTGGCAGTGTCTTCGGCTCCTTCGTGCGATTTGACATGGAGGATCGAGGTCTGCCCACCGGCGCAGTTGCTCGGCATCGTCAGGTAGGTTTCGCTGAAGCCGGGGGTCGCTCGGCCGAGGAAGACGAGGCGAGAGCCGACGATCGGCGGGTGCAGGGCCGTGCCGTCGGGCGCGTGGATGTCGCTGATCGTGAACCTGACGTGCTGGTCTTTCGGATCGAGGTCGCCGACGATGATCGTCGGCTCCCCCGGCGCGCTGGTCGGGAAGCCGACCATCGACGGCACTCCCTCGAAGGGCACCATGTTGAAGACGGGGGTTTTGCCCCGCACGTTCGCGCACCTGTCGGGAGCGGGGTCGGGGTTGTCGCAGGGCGGGGCCTGCGCGGCGACGGTGAGGAAGTTGAAGCCGACCAATGAGGCCGCCGGACAGGTCGGGCCGGGGACCGAGCTCAGCTGGGCGACGGTGCACTTGACCGGCGTCGCCTCGGGATTGACGCCCAGCCCTTCGGGGGTGTCTACGACGATTTCTTTGACGAACCCGTCAGGGAAGCCTTCGCCTTTGATCGCCGCCGGCAGGGTGTTCAGGGTGAAGTCGGTGATCCCGAAGGGCGGATGCCCCGCAGCCTGCGTGTACCACTTGAGGGGCGTGTCTTTGTTGCACTGTTCCGGATCCTCTGGAAGCGGAAAGAGGCCGCTGAGAGCTTTGGGGGGCGGTCCGAATTCCGCCGGCGTGTCGACGTTTTCTTTGCAGGTGATCGCTTCCCATTCCGCGATGCCGAAGGCTGCCTTTGCAGGCGATGCACCGAGGACAAGGACAAACAATGCAGCGACGAGCGCTGCCAGCCCTACCGGGCGTCCCATACTTCTCATGTAGCTCTCCTCTAAGACGGGTTCAACTCCTGATACCCGCCTCCCGCACCTAAAAACAGTACAGGACGGCAATCGCCGGCTTGGTAGGTGCCCCCTACGGAGTGTCCAAAGTGGACCAGAGGCGCTGCTCGGCCTCCGCGACGCGGAGCGCGGTGGCCTCGACATCGCGCCAGAGCCCAGGCTCGGGCGTCTCCGGTTCGCTGGCGGTGCGGAGGGCGCCGGCCAGCTCGGTCCAGCGCCCGGCGGCCTCGGCCGCGAGGGAGGCGGCGTCCCGACGGCCGGCCTCCTCGAGGAAGCGGGAGTACATGAGACGGAAGGCGCCGCCACCGGTTCCGCGACGCTCGATCACCTGGTAGCCGAAGCGCGCGCACCAGCGCCAGTCCTCGGCAACCTCCGGCCAGGAGCCGGCCTCCTCGGCGAGGCGGCGCACGGCGTCGAGGCCGGAGAAGCCCGGGAACTCGGGTTCGGTCATCGCCGTGGCGGCGCGCTCGATCGCGGCCGGGATCGCCTCGCGCAGGCGCCCCGGCTCGATCTCGCCGCAGACGGTGAACATGTGACCGGCGAGGGGGTAGGCGGGATGACCGCTGTGGCGGGCCCTGTCGAGGTTGTCGAGCCGGGTCTTCTGCAGCTCCTCGAAGCCGGTGTCGGACAGGTGGGCATGCTCCTCGTCGTAGCCGGCCAGGACGACCGCGTGGCCGGGGAAGTGGGCCGAGTTGCCGTAGTGGTCGAGGTGGTAGAGATCGGTGAGGAGGAGGACGGGGTTGCCGGCGTCGACCTCGGCCCGCGCCGCCTCCCAGGCGCTGCCGTCGCCCGGCTCGAAGGTCCGCATCTCCAGCGCCGCCCCGGTCAGCTCGTCGAAGCTCTCCTCGAGGCGGGCGGTGCGGCCGTTGAACCAGCGGCTCGGGGAGGCGTCGGGAAGGGCCACGTAGTAGAAGCAGGCGCCGGCGCCGAGCCCGAAGGCCATCTCCTCGCTGATCTCGATTCCGTGGAAGCGGAGGAGGTTGCGCAGGGCGGTCGAGCCGCAGTGGTGGCCGGGGGTGTGGACGTAACCAGGGACGAACGACATGCAGGACAGAGGGTATTGGCGGGCGGGTCCTGTCATGGAGAGGGGGATCCTCGTCCTCGCGGGCTGCGGGCGAGGACCCCATCCCCATGCCACCCGCCCGAGTAGCGCATATCCTGCCCCGCCGATGCGCGACGCCGATATCGCAATCCTCCGCGCGATGCGGACGACCGGCCACACTCCCAAGCTGGAGAGGGTTGCGAGGGTCCTTGGCAAGGCGGGGAACAACGGGGCCGTTTGGTTGGCGATAGGCCTGGTGCTTGCCGCCGTCGATGGCTCCAATCGTGAGGCTTGGCTGATCTGCTCGGTGCTGGGGCCGGTGGCGATTGGGCTCAACTACGTCGTCAAGCTGATCGTGCGCCGGCCGCGGCCGGTGCTGGAGGGGCTGCCGCCGCTGGGGGGCGCGCCGAGCTCGCTCAGCTGCCCGTCGGCGCACGCGACCTCTTCGTTCGCGGTGGCGACGGCGATGACGCGGGTCGAGCCGGTCGCGGCGCTCGCCTTCCTGCTCGCCCTCGCCCTCGCGCTCGGCAGGCCCTACCTCGGGATGCACTATCCCTCCGACGTCCTCCTCGGCGCCATCCTCGGCGTTATCCTCGGCCTGCTGGTTCCCTTATCCATATGAGGACCGATCAAGCCGCCCCCGGACGCGGCAGCGGAGGAGGCGGCGCTTCATGAAGGTCGGGATCGTCGGCCTTCCCAACGCCGGCAAGTCGACCCTCTTCAACGCCCTGACCAAGGGCGGCGCGCAGACCGGCGACTACCCGTTCACGACGATCGAGCCCAACGTGGCGATCGCGCAGGTGCCGGACGAGCGGCTGCAGCGGATCGGCGAGACGGTTGGCAGCTCCGAGCTGGTCCCGGCGACGATCTCCTTCCACGACATCGCCGGCCTGGTCAAAGGGGCCTCCGAGGGCGAGGGGCTCGGCAATCGCTTCCTCGCCTCGATCCGCGAGACCGACGCGATCTGCCACGTGGTCCGTTGCCACGCCGACTCCGGCGTGCCGCATCCCGACGGGCGCGTCGATCCACTGGCCGACATCGAGACGATCGAGACCGAGCTGACCCTGGCCGACTACGAGCAGACCGAGCGCCGACTCGAACGCGTCACCAAGGGCGCCAAGTCGGGCGACGCGGAGGCGATCGCCGAGCGCGACTGGCTGGGGGCGGTGCATGACGAGCTGGCCGCCGGCCGGCCTGCGCGCGGCGTGCCGGTGCCGGAGGGGGCCCCGAACGCGGCGCAGAACCTGCAGGCGCTGACCTCGAAGCCGATTCTCTACGTCGCCAACGTCGACGAGGGGGATGCCGAGGCGCCGCAGGCGGTGGTGGACCACGCGGCGGCGATCGGGGCCGGCGTCGTCGCCGTCAGCGCCCGAATCGAGGGCGAGCTGGCGGAGCTGGACCCGGCCGAAGCCGAGGAGATGCGCGAGTCCTACGGCGTCGAGGGCTCGGGCCTCGCCCGGCTCGTCCGTGGCGCCTACGAGCTGCTCGACCTGATCACCTTCTTCACCGCCGGCGAGGACAAGGAAGCGGTGGCGCGGCCGCTGCCGCGCGGCGCTACCGCCTGGGAGGCCGCCGGCACGATCCACACCGAGATCCAGGAAGCCTTCGTCAAAGCCGAGACGATCGGTTGGCGGCAGCTGGTCGAGTGCGGCGGCTACGCGCCGGCCCGCGACCGCGGCCTGCTCCGCATCGAGGGCCGCGACTACGTCGTCCAGGACGGCGACGTGATCACGATCAAGGTGTAGCGTCCCCGGCATGGACCAGGGAGCGCGGTTCCCGCGGGTCGACCCGAGCGCCGGCCACTACGAGAGCTTCTACGTCAAGGCCTGCCAACCGGGTGGGGGCCGGGGGATCTGGATTCGCCATACGGTGCACAAGCGCCCCGGGGCGGACCCGAAGGGATCGATCTGGTTCACCTTCTTCGATCGCGAGGCGGAGGGCCCGCGGGCGACGAAGCTGACGGTGCCCTCGTCGCAACTCTCGGCGCCGGCCGGCTCCTGGATTCGCGTCGACGAGGCCGAGATCGGCCCCGGCCGGGCGGCGGGCAAGATCGCCACCGACGCGCTCGATGCCTCCTGGGAGCTGAGCTTCTCCGGCGACGCCGAGCCCTGCAAGTACCTGCCGTCCGACCGCCTCTACGAGACCCGCCTGCCGAAAACCAAGTTCGTCGCCCCCTATCCGAACGCCCGCTTCTCCGGCGAGCTGCACGTCGGCGGCGAGACCGTCTCGCTCGACGGCTGGCCGGGCATGATCGGCCACAACTGGGGCAGCGAGCACGCCGAGCGCTGGGTCTGGCTCGAGGGCACCGGCTTCGCGGACTCACCGGACACCTACTTCGACGCAGGAGCGGCCAGGATCAAGCTCGGGCCCTGGACCACGCCGTGGATCCCGTCCGGGATGCTGATGCTCGACGGCGAGCCGCACCGCCTCGGCGGCTTCGGCAAGATCCGCGCCGCTCGCATCGAGGCCTCGCCGACCGCCTGCCAGTTCGTCCTCCCGGGCCGCGACATAGTCGTCCGCGGCCGCGTCTCCGCCCCCCAGAAGGACTTCGTCGGCTGGGTCTACGCCGACCCCCAGGGCCCCGAGCACCACACCGTCAACTGCTCGGTCTCCGACCTCGAACTCACCGTCGACCGCCCCGGCCACCCCTCCCGCCAGCTCACCCTCGCCGCCGGCGCCGCCTATGAGTTCGGGATGCGCGAGACCGACCACGGCATCCCGATCCAGCCCTACCCGGACGGCTGAACAGCCGGGGAAGTCGCACGCCCATCTGCCGCGCGCGCCAAATGACGCGCGCGGCTTGCCCTTCTGCGTCATATGCAGGCAGAAGTCGCGTTAAAAAGGGATATAGAAGGTTTTGAAGTTAAGAAACGAGGACTTTTGACGCCCGCGATTGTCGGTCGACTATGACATTCCCGATACGGGGTGCTGCCCATGGGCCGGCACTCGCACGAATGATCGAAAGGAAAGGGAATGAACCTCAAGCTGAAGGTACTGAGCTTTACCGTCCTCGTCGCGATGGGAGTCTGGGGTGTGAATGCCATGGAGGCGTCTTCGAATGGAGGAGGGCACTTTGTCTCCGAATTCAGCCGAACGGTGGTGGGATCGGAGGGGGGATCGCATAAACTCCACCTCGTAAACCACGGACTCGAAGGTGAAATCGGCTGCGCGGAAGCCGTGTACACGAGCACGCTTCAAGCCGCGACAACGTCGAGCGTCCTCATCACGCCCTTCCACGAGGGCTGCACGACAACAGGAGACGGCAAAGCCGTATCTGTCGACGTGAACGAATGCAAGTACAGGTTCACAGTCGCAGAAGGCACTACGGACAGCACCGAGCAGACAGCCCATCTCGAATGCCCTGCCGGTAAAGCGATCCAAGTTACACATCCGAACTGTACGATTTCCATTCATCCCCAGACACTGAATACGGGCCTCACATATACACGTGTCACGAATGCGACCACTGGCGTGGACGAAATAACAGTGGACGTGAAAATCCAGTTCACGACGACACGACATGGGCTGTGCCAGTTCATCGTTGCCACAAATGGCAATGGCACACTCTCGGGCTCGGTGACAGCTCAGGCAATCATGGGCAACCAGATAAGCCTCACAGCAACATAGGCTGTCGCGACGCCCACTTTCGTTACCCAGCGACGCCGCCCGGATCGCCGGGCGGCGTCGCTGCGTCACCTCCGCAATCCACCTTTTTGCCGTTGACGACCTTGCAGAAGCTCATCCAGCGGTCGTAGCCGTCGAGGGCAGCGGCGAGCTGGTCGCCGCGGATCCTGGTGACGCCGCCGCTGCCGTAGAGGCGGGCCCAGACGATGCGCGGCGAGGCGCCGCGCTCGGTCACCACCACCCGCTTCAGCTGGCCCAGCAGATAGGCATCGAGCTTGGCGCTGATCTCCGCTCCGGAGAAGCGCAGGGTCCAGGTGTGCAGGGGGCAGTGGTGGTCGTAGGGGTCGCGGACGCCGACCAGGTAGGGGACCGGTGGGCCGAAGAAGACGTTCTGGACGCTCTCGGTATGACCTCCCGAGCAGGCCGAGAAGAACGTCTGCGCGATCTCGCCGCCATGGCGGAGCACCTCGCCCCTGGTTTCGTCGGCGGCTCGGTTGGCGCGCGCCGCCTCGCTGGCGATCCCCTCGTAGACCTGGCTGCGGGTGTCGTCGTAGAGATCGAAGCCGTTGCCGTCGATCCTGCCCGTCAGAGCGTAGGAGCGGGCGGCGACCGCCTGCGCTCGCAGCGCCGCCAGCGGCCAGGAGGGCGGCGACTCGTTGGGGATGACGCCCTTCACGTACTGGTCCAAAGGAACTGCGTTGACGGCATTGAGGGAGCCGGCGTTGCTGCTGGTCGGCACGACCTCCAGGGCGCCGCGGTAGACCTCGCCGCCGATCCGGATCGTGCCGTCGCCGGCCGCCCGCAGTTTCAGGCCGCAGTTGGCGAGCGTCCTGCCGGCCGAGTTGCGCAGCCGCACCGCGCCGAATGCCCGGTGGGCGGCGTAGGAGCGATCGGCGTCGAGCCGCACGCCGCAGGCGCTGGTGGCGCCGCTGAAACCGAGGTCGCCGCTGGAGATGTCCACCAGGACGCGGACGACCTGCGGGCCGTTCAGCTTGCCGAGGCTGGCGCCCGAGTAGTAGTGGCGGAGGATGAAGCGGTGGCTCTTGCCGTGGACGGCGTAGCCGTAGGCGCCCCACTGGCTCATCCCCACCCCGTGCCCGAAGCCGCGCCCGTGCACGATCCAGCTGACGCCCGCCTGCGCCGGCGTGGCGAAGAGCAGCCCCAGGGCCAAAGCCAGCAGGGCTGTGGCGCCTTTTCCACGCATATGACGGATAAGGCGACACAGACCGGCGTTTTGGGCGGCGGCGGGCATCTCGTCAGCTCAACAGATTCGCCTTGGTGGAGTAGCGGCCTGCTCTAGGCTGAAATAACTCAACCGAGAGGAGAGATCGGCATGGCGACGCGGACGGTTCAGGCGCTCGATCACGAGCTGCTCGTGGCGGGCGAGTGGAGCGCGACCGACGAGTGGAGCGAGATCTCGAATCCCTACGACGGGACCGCGGTCGGGCGGGTCGCGCAGGGCGACGCGGCGCTCGCCGACCGCGCGGTGCGGGCCGCCCACGACGCCTTCGAGGCCGGTGACTTTCCCCAGCACGAGCGCGCCGCCGTCCTCGACCGCGCCGCCGAGCTGGTCGCCGAGCGGATCGAGGAATTGACCCTGACGATTGCTGCCGAGGCGGGCAAGCCGCTGAAGACGGCGCGGGTCGAGGCCGAGCGCTGCGTCGACACCTTGACCTTCTCCGCGGTCGAGGCGCGCAAGCTGAGCGGCGGCACGGTGCCGATGGAGGCCTCATCGACGGGCGTCGGCAAGTTCGGCTTGACGCTGCGGGTCCCCTATGGCGTCGTCGGCGCGATCAGCCCCTTCAACTTTCCCCTCAACCTGGTCGCCCACAAGCTCGGCCCGGCGCTCGCCGCCGGCAACGCGGTGGTGCTGAAGCCGGCGGGCCAGACGCCGATCTCGGCGCTGAAGCTGGCTGCGATCCTGGACGAGGCGGGCCTGCCAGGCGGCTGGTTGAGCGTCGTCCCCGGCGCCGGCTCGGAGGTCGGCAACGCGATCGTCGAGCACGAGCTGACCCGCGCCCTCACCTTCACCGGCTCCTCGAAGGTCGGCTGGGGCATCCGCAGCCGGGTGCCCCACAAGAAGGTCAACCTGGAGCTGGGGTCGAACGCGCCGCTGATCGTCCACGCCGACGGCGATTGGGAGGCGGCGGCCGACAAGGCGACGCTCCACGCCTTCTCCCACGCCGGCCAGAGCTGCATCTCGATCCAGCGGATCCTCGTCCACGAGGAGGTTGCCGACGCCTTCTGCGAGCGCCTCGTCGCCAGCAGCGAGGCGCTGCGGGTCGGCGACCCGCTCGATCCCGACACCGACGTCGGGCCGCTGATCTCGCCCGGCGACCGCGACCGGGTGAAGGAGTGGGTCGACGAGGCGGTCGCGGCGGGCGCCGAGCTGCTGACCGGGGGCGACCTGGTCGACGAGGGGCGCTGCCTGGCCCCGACCCTGCTCGGCTCGCCGCCGCGCCAGGCGAAGGTCTGGGGCGAGGAGGTCTTCGGCCCCGTGGCGACGATCGACCGCTACCGCGACTTCGGCGAGGCGCTGCGGCTGGCCAACGACTCCAGGTACGGCCTGCAGGCAGGGGTCTTCACCGGCGACGTCGGCCGAGCCCTCGAGGCGGCGTCGGCGCTCGAGTTCGGCGGCATCCTGATCAACGAGGTGCCGACCTTCCGCGCCGACCAGATGCCCTACGGCGGCGTCAAGGATTCCGGCAACACCCGCGAGGGCCCCGCCTACGCGGTGCGCGAGCTCACCGAGGAGCGTTTGATCGCCCTGCAGGCCTGACCGCCGTTCACGCGGGCCCCGCCATCCGCCTACAGAATATTTGGTAGCCTCCCACGCTTAATGAATCCTGAGCGAACGCGGGGGGCGTCGATGCGACGCTCCGGATCCAGGGTCGCCGTCCTGCTGGCGACCCTCGTCTGCGCCGGGATCGTCACCGCCGCTTCCTCCGCGGCCCCCTCGGACACGATCGGCGAGGCGACGACCGAACAGCGAGTCGTCCCCGCCGGCCCCGGCGCCTACCGCTTCCTCCAGCTCGGCGCCGGCGAGCCGTACACGGTGCGGCAAGAGCTGGCAAGCGCCGGCGTCGGCCGCGCCGCGACCCGCACCTCCCTCGTCTACTTCGGTCAGCTCTCCGACTTCCAGCTTGCCGACGAGGAGTCGCCCGCCCGGGTCGAGATCGTCGATCCCCTCGCCAGCCCGACGGCTCCGTTCAACGCCGCCTGGCGCCCCTGGGAGGCACTCAATCCTCACATCGACGAGGCGATGGTCCGCCAGCTCAACCAGTTCACCGCAGCGAGCCCGGTCGCCGACGGCGGCGGCGCGCGCCGGGCGATGGACCTCACGATCGACACCGGCGACTCCGCCGACAGCCAGCAGCTCAACGAGACGCTCTGGGTTCGCACCCTGCTCGAGGGCGGGTCGCTCAACCCCAACAGCGGCGTCCCCAAGTCGACCTACTCGCACCCGCTCTGTCCGAACCTGTTCGTCCCCGGCGCCGCCGAGGCCGCCCGCTACACGGGCGTCCAGGACTACGACGACTATCTCGAGGGCGCCTTCCCGGAGTTCTACGATCCCGACGGCCCCGCTGGACCGCACGCGGCATGGCCCAAATACCCGGGACTGATGGACCGGGCGCAGCAGTCGTTCGCCGCGACCGGCTTGGACGTCCCCTCCTATGTCGCCTTCGGCAACCACGATGCGCTGGTGCAGGGCAACGCCGCGGCCAATGCCGCCTTCGAGCAGGTCGCCACCGGCTGCCTGAAGCCGATGGGGCCAGTGCCCAACCCCAACAACCCAGCCGGCTTCCTCTCCTCACTGCTCGACCCGGCGAAACTGCTGAGCACTTTCCTCACCAGCCCGCAGAACGTGATGCTGGTGCCGGGCGACCCGAAACGCCAGTTCGTCTCCAAGAAGCAGTACAAGGACATCTTCAAAGCGGGGTCTCAAGCCGATGGGCACGGCTTCGACTTCGTCGACCCCGCCGAGGAGGCGGCTTCCAAAGGGGCCGCCGGCTACTACTCCTGGAGCCCGACCCCGGGCATTCGCTTCATCGCAGTCGACACGGTCGCCGAGGCCGGCACGGTCGTCACCGCGACCGGTCACTCCACCTCCGACGGCAACATCGACGATCCCCAGTTCAAATGGCTGCGCGGCCAGCTCGAAGCCGCGACCGCCGCGAACCAGCTAGCCGTGATCTTCAGCCACCACGCCCCGGAGAGCCTCGTCGCCGACGCTCCCGACGAGCTGGCGCCCCTCTGCCTCCTCGCCGACTCGCACGGGCACGACCTCAACCCCGGCTGCGATCTCGACCCCCGCAACTCGCAGCCGATCCATCTCGAGGCCGACGCGGTCGCCCTCCTGCACCAGTTCCCCAACGCGATCGCCTGGGTCGCGGGCCACTCCCACGACAACGTCGTCAACCCCTATCCGAACCCGGCCGGCCCGGGCGGCTTCTGGAGCATCCGCGTCGCCGCCGAGGCCGATTGGCCGCAGCAGAGCCGCCTGCTCGAGGTCTTCGACAACAACGACGGCACGCTCTCGATCTTCGGCACCCTGCTCGACCACGTCGGCCAGTCGGCCGCGCCGCCGCCCGGCACCCCGGCCTCCGGCATGGACCTCGAGGACCTCGCCTCGGCCGGTCGCACGATGTCGTTCAACGACCTCCAGACCGGCGCCCCGATCGGCGAAGGGCAGGCGGACGACCGCAACGTCGAGCTGCTGCTCGACGATCCGCGCTCATAAGGCCTCAGCGACCCGCGCCTCTACTCGTGTGGGTGGGCCATGCGGCGGTGGTCGAGGGCCTCCTCGAGCACCGCGGGCTCGACCCCCTGCTCCAGCGCGACCTCGCGCAGTGAGCGGCCCGACTCGGCCGCGGCCTTGACGATGTCGGCGGCGCGGTCGTAGCCGATGTGCGGGTTGAGCGCGGTGGCGGTGGCCAGGGTGGCCTCGGCGTGGCGCTCGGTCATCTCCTCGTTGGCCTCGACCCCGGCGACGCATTTCTCGTTCAGCAGCCGCGAGGCCGAGGCGAGCAGCTCGATCGAATCGAGGAGATTTCGAGCGATCAACGGCACCCGCACGTTCAGCTCGAATTGCCCCTGGCTGCCGGCAAAGGCGACGGCGGCGTCGTTGCCGATCGCCTGGGCGGCGACCTGGATCACGACCTCGGGAATCACCGGGTTGACCTTGCCCGGCATGATCGAGGAGCCCTTCTGCAGCTCCGGCAGCCGCAGCTCGGCGAGGCCGGCCCGCGGCCCCGAGCCCATCAGCGCCAGGTCGTTGGCGATCTTGTTGAGCGAGACGGCGTAGACCTTGAGCATCGCCGACAGCTCGACCAGCGCGTCGCGGTTGCTCTGCGCCTCGAAGCGGTCGAGCGGCTCGGAGATCGTCAGGCCGCTCTCCCGCGCCAGCTTCTCGCGGACCTTGGCGGCGAACTCGGGGTGCGTGTTGAGGCCGGTGCCCGTCGCGGTGCCGCCGAGCGGGATCTGCCCGACCCGGCGCAGCGTCCCCTCGACCCGCTGGATCCCCAGCCGGACCTGGGCGGCGTAGCCGCCGAACTCCTGCCCCAGGGTGACCGGCACCGCGTCCATCAGATGGGTGCGGCCGGCCTTGACGACCTCGGCGAAGGCGTCCGCCTTCGCGGCCAGCGCCTGCTGCAGCCCCTCCATCGCCGGCAACAGGTCGTGGCTGACCTCGTCGAGCGCGGCGAGGTGGACGGCCGAGGGGAAGACGTCGTTCGAGGACTGGCCCATGTTGACGTGGTCGTTGGGGTGCGCCCCCTCGCCGGCCAGCTTCGCGATCACCTCGTTGGCGTTCATGTTCGAGGAGGTGCCGGAGCCGGTCTGGAAGACGTCGACCGGGAACTGCTCGTCGTGTTCGCCGGCGGCGACGGCGTCGCCGGCGTCGGCGATCGCCTCGGCGAGGTCCCGGTCGAGGACGCCGAGCTCGCCGTTGACCCGCGCCGCGGCCGCCTTCAGCCGTCCCAGCCAGCGGATCACCGGCATCGGCACGGGTTGCCCCGAGACCGGGAAGTTCTCAACCGCCTTCGTCGTCTCGCCGCCCCAGAGCTGCTCGGTCAAAGTCTTCGCCTCCATCGATTTCGTGGTGTCCGCAGCGTATTCAGCCGTCGGTGAGGCCGGCGTCGTGGCCGCGCTCGTAGGCACGCTGGAAGGGCGCCGACGGCGGCTCCGATCCAGTCGGGCTGTAGCGAGCGGCGGCTTCGAGGCGGCGCAGGAGGTCGGCGTGGATTCCTTCGGTTGCCCCGGCGCCACGCTCGACGGCGCCGAGCAGGTAGCCGAGCTGGACGGCGGCGCTGCCGCCGGGTTCCCGCCGCGCTTCGTCGTTGAGCTGGGTCGCGACCGCGAGCATGGTCGTACCGACGGTCGCCAGCTCGCCGCTGGCCTGGTTCTCGGCCAGGCAATCGGAGATCGGCACCTCGCCGCTCAGCTTCACCTCGGCCGGCGCCTCGCCGAGCGCGCCGAGGTAGGCCCCCTTGCCGTCGAGACAGGCGACCGGCGTCCCGTCCTCCCCCTCGCCGCAGGCCGCCGCCCCGAGCCCGATCGCGGCAGCGAGACCGAGGATGAGAATCGGGCGGACGCGGCGCATCGCCGCATCCTACGAGCGTCCCCTCCCGACGTGCCGGTAGTTATGCACCCATAGGGTGGGTTAACTCCCGGCACGTCCATGGGAGAGGGCCCCTGGGGAGGGGACGTCAGTCGCCGGCTGGGAGGCCGCCGGCGCGGACCGAGGAGATGCCGCCGGGGGGCGAGGGTGGCGGTTTCGGCTCCGCCGGCTTGCGGTGCGCTCGCGGGGTGGGGGAGACGCCCTGGAAGCCGACAGCGAAGACCTCGACCCATTCGGCGAGCTGGAACTCGCGCACTTCGGCGTGTTCCCAGGAGAGGTGAAGATGATGGCCGCAGCCGTGGCCGGCGTCGCCGTCGTATCCGACCCAGCGGAAGGGCGCCCGCGGCCGGTTCTGCTGCGGCTCGGCCCAGAGGGCGAGGCGGGTAACCCCTCGCCAGCTGCTGTCACACCGACTCCCCCCCTGCAACGGCACGATGTCGACGGCGAGGCCGTTGTGGTGGTCGGAGTTCTTCACGTGGCAGCCGTGGCAGCCGACGTGCTCGCCTCCTCCCGGTAGCCGGCCCGAGTAGCCGTCGCTGATGTAGATGGGAAAGCGCTGGGCGATCCAGCGCAAGTTGGCAACGATGCGCCGATCGACCATGTCGCCTTCTTCGTGCGGGATCGACGCCGGGATCGGGACGATTTCGTTGGGCGCGAAGGCGAGGCGGGTCGCGGCCGCCACGGCGGTGGACCCCGCCATGCAGGAGAGCACCACGAGGAGCGCGAATAGGTGAACTCGCCTTGCCATGTCCCCTGCCATCGACCGCGAGGTCGAATGGCTTGAGAACCGCACGGCGCCGGTAGGGTTGCGCTCGATGACGACTGTCCGCGCAGCCAGTTTCGACCTCTTCCGGGCCCACGGGATGACGACGATGTTCGGCAACCCGGGCTCGACCGAGCTGCCGATGCTCGCCGACTTCCCCGGCGACTTCCGCTACGTGCTCGGCTTGCAGGAGGCGGTCGTGGTCGGCATGGCCGACGGGTTCGCGCAGGCCTCGGGGCAGGTCGCGATCGCCAACCTCCACACCGCGCCGGGGGTCGGCAACGCGATGGGGGCGATCTTCAACGCCCAGGCCAACCACTCGCCGGTCCTCGTCACGGCTGGCCAGCAGGTGCGGGCGCAGATGACCATGCAGGCGAACCTGACCAACCGCGACGCGATCCGGATGCCGCATCCGCTGGTCAAGTGGTCCTACGAGCCGCCCCGGGCCGAGGACGTGCCGCTGGCGCTGGCGCGCGGCGCCCACCTCGCCTCGCTGCCGCCCAAAGGTCCCGTCTTCGTCTCGATCCCGATGGACGACTGGGACGCCGAGGTCGACGAGGCCGCGGCCGGCGAGGCGATCCGCCGCCGCGTCAACGCCCGCGCCGTCGCCGACCCCGACGGCATTCGCCGGCTCGCCAAGCACCTCGACGGGGCCAGCAACCCCGTCCTCGTCGCCGGCCCCGACATCGGCGCCAGCGGCGGCTGGGAGGCGGCGGTCGGCCTGGCCGAGCGCCAGCGCCTGCCGGTCTGGGCAACTCCCGCCACCGGCGGCGGTCAGCTCGGCTTCCCGGAGAACCACCCGAACTTCCGCGGCGTCCTGCCGCCGGCGATCGGCCCCGTGGCGGGGACGCTCGAGGGCCACGACCTGATCCTCGTTGCCGGCAGCTCGGTCTTCCCCTACTACCCCCACATCCCCGGGCCGCTGCTGCCGGAGGGGGCGATGCTGGTCGCGATCACCAGCGACCCCGACGAGGCGGCGCGCGCCCCGATGGGCTACGCGATCGTCGCCGACGTCGGGCTGACCCTGGAGGCGCTGCTGGAGGCGGTGCCGGAGTCCTCCCGCCCCGTCCCCGAGCCGAACCCCGGGCCGGGGGAGATACCGGCCGAGGACCCGCTCAACTCCTCGACCGTGCACTCGGCCCTGGCCGAGGTCCTGCCCGAGGACGCGATCGTCGTCCTCGAGTCGCCGGCCAGCACCCTCGCCCTGCGCAACCAGCTGCGACTCTCGCGGCCCGGCAGCTACTACTTCAGCGCCGGCGGCGGTCTCGGCTTCGGCCTCGCCGCCTCGATCGGCGTGCAGCTGGCCCAGCCCGACCGCCCGGTCGTCTGCGTGCTCGGCGAGGGCTCGACCCAATACGCGGTGAGCGCCTTCTGGAGCGCGGTCGCTCACAAGGTCCCCGTCACCTTCCTCGTCCTCAACAACGGCGAGTACGCGATCCTCAAGTGGTTCGCCGACGTGGAGGCGGTGCAGGGCGCGCCCGGCCTCGACCTGCCCCAGCTCGACGTCGCCGCGGTCGCCGCCGGCTACGGGGTCAGCACGCAGCGGGCGCGGGGTCGCGACGAGGTTCGCGACGCGCTCGCCAAAGCGCTGGCCTCCTCGCAGCCGGAGCTGGTCGAAGTCCCGGTCGCCCCGGGCATGTCCCTGTTCTGAGATGACCGTCGCCGCCCCCGATCGCGCCCCCGTCTCGCTCGCTGGGGGAGCTGCGCAACCTCTGCGCGGGGA
>DASVWY010000137.1:0-17228 GCA_036392975.1 Solirubrobacterales bacterium
TGACCACCAGGTCGTCGAACCGATGCAGCTCGGCGGCGGGCACCCGCGCCCGTACAAGCACGCCGTCGGCCCGCTCGGTCCGCTCCAGCTCGCCGGCCAGCTCGTGCAGCTCGTGCAGGCGCGCCCCCTCGCTGTAGGGGACGAGCAGCTCGACCTCGGCCAGGGTGTCCTCGAAGGCCGTCTCGATCGCCTCGCGGAGGGCCTCGATCCCCTCGTTCTCCAGGGCCGAGACGAGGACGGCGCCTGGATGGCGGAGCAGCGCCTCGGCGCGCTCCTCCTCGCCGAGCAGGTCGGCCTTGTTGAGGACCAGAAGGCGCGGCTTGCCGCCGGCGCCGATCTCCTCCAGCACGGCGTCGACCGCCTGCATGTCGATCAGGCGCCGATCCTCCGGGGCAGCGGCATCGACCACGTGCAGGATCAGGTCGGCGAGCACGGTCTCCTCCAGGGTCGCCTTGAAGGCCTCGACCAGCTGGTGCGGCAGCTTCTCGATGAAGCCGACGGTGTCGGTGAGCAGGTAGTCGCGCCCCGAGAGCTCGAAGCTGCGGGTGGTCGGGTCGAGGGTGTGGAAGAGGCGGTCGCCGACGCTGACCTCGGCGCCGGTGAGGGCGTTGAGGAGGGTCGACTTGCCAGCGTTGGTGTAGCCGGCGAGGGCGACGCGCGGCAGCGAGGAGCGCTCGCGCCGCGCCCGCATCGTGCCGCGGTTCTGCTCCAGCCGCTCGAGCCGCCGCCGCAGCGCGGCGATCCGGTTGCGGGCGAGGCGGCGGTCGGTCTCGATCTGGGTCTCGCCCGGGCCCCTGGTGCCGATGCCGCCGTCGATGCGGCCGGCGCCGAGGCGCTCGAGGTGGGTCCACAGCCCCCTCATGCGCGCCATGTTGTATTCGAGCTGCGCCAACTCGACCTGGAGCTTGCCCTCGGCGGAATGGGCATGGTCGGCGAAGATGTCGAGGATCACCGCGGTGCGATCGATCACGGGCACTTCGAGCGCCGCCTCCAGGTTGCGCTCCTGGCGCGGCGCCAGCTCGTCGTCGCAGGCGACCAGATTGGCGCCGGTGCGCCCGATCTCCGCCTTCAGCTCCGCCAGCTTGCCGCGACCGAAGTAACGGTCGGGATCGGGCGCCGGGCGCTGCTGCAGCATCTCCCCCGCCGTCGCCACACCCGCCGTGCGCAGCAGCTCCTTCAGCTCCGCCAGCGGCTCTCCCTCCCCCTGCCCGTGGGCCATGCCGATCGCGAGCGCCCGCTGGCGGGCACGCCGGTTGGAGACGCCGGCGCCGTTGGCGCTGTAGCGCGTCTCCTTGCTGCGCCCGTTCCTGGATCGATCCACTCGAAGCGATTGTAGGCGTCGCCGCGATCGCGACAGGCGCGGGATAGGCTTGAGCCATGAAGGTCTTCGTAACCGGGGGGACGGGATTCATCGGCGGCGAGACCGTCCGCCAGATGCGCGAGCGCGGCGAGGAGGTCGTCTGCCTCGTTCGCAGTCCGGAGAAGGCCGAGCGGCTGACGGCGCTCGGCTGCCAGCTCGCCTCCGGCGATCTCGGCGACGAGACGGCGATCCGCAACGGCATCGACGGCTGCGACGCGGTCATCCACGCAGCGGCGATGTACGAGGTCGGCATCCCGGCCTCGAAGCGTCCCGCGATGTGGGAGGCCAACGTCGCCGGCACCGAACGGATGATGAAGGCCGCGCTCGAAGCGAAGGTGCCGAGGATCGTCTACGTCTCGACCGTCGGCGCCTTCGGCAACACCCACCAGCGGGTCGTGGACGAGTCCTACGAGCATCCCGGCAAGGAGTTCACCTCCTACTACGAGGAGACCAAGCTGGAGGCGCACCGCGTCGTCAAGCGGATGATCGCCGAGCAGGACTTGCCGGCGATCATCGTCCAGCCCGGCGGCGTCTACGGCCCGGGCGACACCTCGCAGGTGGCGGACCTGCTGGAGCAGTTCCTCGCCGGCAAACTGCCGCTGCTTCCGTTCCCGGAGCTGGGGATCTGCCTCACCCACGTCGAGGACATCGCCGCCGGCATCCTGCTCGCCCTCGACAAGGGCCGGCTCGGCGAGACCTACGTGCTGAGCGGGCCGGTGACGACGATGCGCGACGCGGTCGAGACCGTCGCCGGGATCTCCGGTCGCAAGGCGCCCAAGCACGCACTGCCGACGCCGCTGATGAGGGCGATGGTCCCGATCGGCCCCCTGGTCGGGAAACTGATGGGGCAGCCGCCAAACCTGCGCGAGCTGATCTCCTCCGGCGACAAGGTCACCTTCTGGGCCAGCCACGAGAAGGCGAGCCGCGAGCTGGGCTACGCGCCCCGGGGCATGGAGGAGGGCCTGCGCCAGACGCTGGAGGCCGACGAGCGCTTCCCCACCCCCGCCGCCGCCTGACGGCCACCCCGCCGATGCGGGTCATCGACGTAGAGCACCTCGGTCGCCCGCACGTGATCGGCTGCTGGCAGGTCGACGACGCCCTGGTCGACCCCGGGCCCGAGTCCTCGCTGGGGACCCTTCTTGCGGCGCTCGGCGAGGAGCGGCCACGGGCGATCCTGCTCACCCACATCCACCTCGACCACGCCGCCGCGACGGGCGCCCTGGTGCGACGCTGGCCCGACCTCGAGGTCTACGTCCACGAGCGCGGCGCGCCGCACCTGGTCGATCCTTCGCGCCTGCTGGCCAGCGCCGAGCGTCTCTACGGCGACGCGATGGAGCTCCTCTGGGGCGAGATCGTGCCCGTCCCCGAGGCCAACGTGACGGCCCTCGCCGGCGGCGAGCGGGTGCTGGGGATGAAGGTCGCCTACACGCCCGGCCATGCCTCCCATCACGTCTGCTACCTGCACGAGGAGACCGGGACGGCGTTCGTCGGTGACGTCGCCGCCGTCCACATCCCCGATACGAACCTGGTCGTCCCTCCCCTGCCCCCGCCCGACATCGACATCGAGACCTGGGAGGAATCGATCGCCACCGTCGAAGGCTGGCGGCCGACGCGCCTCGCCCTTACCCACTTCGGCCAGGTCGACGAGCCGAGTCCGCACCTGGCGACCGTCCGCGAACGGCTGCGCGAGGAGGCGCAGCTCGGCCGCGAGCTCTCGGAGGAGGAGTACGAGCGTCGGCACCGCAAGCTGGTCGAGGAGAAGGCGGCGACGCCGGAGGCAGCGGCCGAGCTGATCCAGTGCGTGCCCCCGCAGTACCAGTGGCGCGGCCTGGACCGCTACTGGCGCAAGCGCGAAGAGGCCGCCTGAGGACGACCGGCGCGGCGGTTAGGTTGCTCCCACGCGCGGGTACGGACGAGTAATCCAACCGAGGAGGCCGAGTTGAGATCCCTGACCAGTCGAGCAACGGCGTCGATCCTGATTGCGGCGCTGGCCGCGGTCGTGCTGACCGCTTGCGGCGACGAGGACGACCCGCAGGCCCTCACCTTCACCCTCAGCGGTAAAGGCAAAGCCGCGAAATTCACCGGGCCGGAGAGCGCCGAGGCCGGTGAGGCCGAGATCACCTTTCAGAACCAAGGCAAAGCCGACAGCGATCTGCAGCTGATCAGGGTCGAGGGCGACCGCTCGGCCCAGGAAGTGGTCGACGGGCTCGGTAAAGCAATGAGAGGGCAGGCCTTCCCGGAGTGGTTCTTCGCCGGCGGCGGTGTCGGCCCCACGCCCCCCGGTCAGAGCCGGACCGTGACCCAGGTACTCGAGCCCGGGACCTACTACGCCTTCGACACGGAAGGCAGCGAAGGCCCTCCCGACGCGAAATCGCTGACCTCGGTCGAGGTCAGCGGCGAGGAGTCTGACGAGGAGGTCGACGCCGACGGCACGATCTCGGCCTTCGAGTACGGCTTCGAAAGCGATGGCGTCAGCTCCGACGCGACCGAGGTCGTCTTCGAGAACCAAGGCGCCCAGCCGCACCACATCGTCTACGCGCCGCTCAGCGGCGATTCCACTGCCGAGGACGTCGAAGAGTTCTTCGACAGCGAAAAAGGCAAACCGCCGTTCGAAGAGAAAGAGACGAAGAACACCGCGGTGATCGAAGGCGGCGAAAGCCAGCTGGTCGACCTCGATCTCAAACCGGGCCGCTACGTCCTTCTCTGCTTCATCACCGACCGCCAGGGCGGCAAATCACACGCCGAGAAAGGCATGATCGGCGAAGTCGAGGTCGAATAGACGCCGAGGCGCAGCCCGCGACGTACCAGCGGCTGCGCCTTAGGCCGGTTCGGCCACGGCGACCTCGAGCTGCCGGGTTGCGACGAGGATCTCTTCTTCGATTCCATCGATCACACCGGCGTTCTGCCAGGCGGCCGGTAGACGATCTCGAGCTGCGGCGCAAGCGCCAGCGACGTCATTCAGGAGGTCGTTGGCTCTCGCACGCGCCATCGCTGGCGCCACGCCCAGCTCTCCGGCGAGGCGGTCGAGATGCCTGCCCCGGATCCGATCGAAGCGGTACTCGCCCCCGTACTTCATCGCCATCTTGCGGCCGAAGCGACGGCCGTAGACCCGAGTGGAGAGCAGGTCGTACAGGGGCGCCAGGCGTGGTGACCCATCGCCCTCGAGCAGCAGCGAGTAGTTCTTGGAATGAGCGTCGGCATTCCCGATCAGCAAGTTGAAGATCAGCGCGTCGAAGAACGCAAGCAGATCGACCGCCGGGGCCGCGGAGTATTCGCGCAGGAGCATCGCGCAGGCCTCCACGCCGGGCCCCCCTTCCGACTCGTACTTCTGCTCCGGCAGGAATCCCAGCGCCTGGCAGAAGTCCTCTTGATGGATTCGGCGAACACCGTCGTCGGCCCGCAAGCGGTCGTAGCGAGTGACCAGGAGCGCTTCCTCTTCGCCGGCTCGGATCGGTATCGCCTCGGCGGTGGTGAGGCCGATCTCCTTGGCGAGGGCCAGGCAGAATGCCTCGTTGGCGACCATGCCGTCGACATCGGGGATTGGCCGCTTGACGATGTGCGTGCTGGGCGGCTGTCCCCGCGTGATTCCGAGTTCGCCGTCCCGAGCGAGGACGGGCAGCTTGTCCTGGGCGCCGGCGAGGGAGAGCCGCACACCCCCTTCCTCGTCGTCGAGGCCGACCAGCAACGGCCGACTGGGAAGCTCCGCGAGCAACTTCGCCACTTCGTCCTGGCCAAGCCAGGTCGGGGCCGCCGCGACGGCGAAAGGTGGCTCTTGCCCGGGGGCAGCCAGGGACACCGCGCCGGCGCACTCCCCCCCGATCTCGGTCAACACGCTGAAAGGGTTGTCGGCGGAGACATGGTAGGCGCGCGCGATCGCTTTCAGGAAGCCGCCTTCGGGCAGCAGTCCGGCGAAGAACGGCCTGCATTCGGAATCGTCGTAGGCCTCCTCCCTGAGAGGAAGACCGAGGGACAGCTGGGCCTCTCCCTTCCCGGCCCAGGAGGGCTCGTAGGAGAATCCGAGTCGGGCCTGCTCGAGGCGCTCCAGCCGGCCGACCAGATCGGTGTGGAGGTAGACGTCGAGCGCCGTCACCGCGCCTCCAGGTAGAGGTCGAGGCCCAGCGCCGCCAGGATTCGCAGCACCCCATCGAGCTGGGCCGTCTTCTTTCCGTGCTCGACTTCGCCGACCAGGCGGGGGGTCACCCTGGCAACGCCGGCGAGTTCCTCCTGGGTCAGGCGCAGATCCGTGCGTCGCTTGCGCACCGCCACGCCGAGGCCCTCTGAGCTTTTGATCGACTGGTTCATCTTCCCGTCCGGGAAGATGATAGATAGTTGAACCCGAAACCGGGCTGATTCTTCCCGTCCGGGAAGAATCAACCATGTTTTAGCCGATTTGACTCAGGATCGTCCCGTTCGGGAAGATCTTCGCGGGCGGACTACGCCAGGTGCTCCCGCATCCGTTCGACCGCCTCGGAGATGCGGTCGTCGGGGGCGGTGAGGGCGATGCGGAAGAAGCCCTCGCCGCTCGGCCCGTACATCGAGCCGGGCGAGACCACGACCGCCGCCTCTTCCAGCACCAGCTCGGCGAAGGAGGTCGAGGTATGGCCCTCCGGGACCGGCGCCCAGACGTAGATCGTCCCCTTCGGGGCGCTCACCTCGACGCCGATCTCGCGCAGGGCGCCGACGACCAGGTCGCGGCGGCGGACGTAGGTTTCGTTCATCCGCTCCAGCGGCCCGGCGGGGCCGTTCAGCGCCGCGACGCCGGCCATCTGCACGGCCTCGAATAGACCCGAGTCGACGTTGGTCTTCAGCCGCCAGTAGGTCTGCACGGCCTCGGCGTTGCCGAGGATCGCCGCGCAGCGCCAGCCGGTCATGTTGTAGCCCTTGGAGAGCGAGAAGACCTCGACCCCGACCTCCTTCGCGCCCGGGGTGGCGAGGAAGCTCGGGGCGATGTAGCCGTCGTAGGTGGTCTCCGAGTAGGCGTTGTCGTGGACGACGAGGATCTCGTGCTCGCGGGCGAAGGAGACGACCAGCTCGAAGAACCCGTCCGGGACGGTGGCGCCGGTCGGGTTGTTGGGGTAATTGAGGAACATCAACCGCGCCTTGGCGGCGACGTCGGCCGGAACAGCGCTCAGGTCCGGCGCGAAACCCAGCTCCGGGACCAGCGGCAGCAGCTCCGGCGTCGCGCCGGCGAGGATCGGGCCGCCGGTGTAGACCGGATAGCCGGGGTCGGAGGCGAGCGCGACGCCGCCGGCGTCGAGGAAGGCAAAGCAGAGGTTGTAAATGCACTCCTTGGCGCCGATCGCAGGAATCACCTCGTTCTCAGGGTCGATCTCGACCCCGAAGCGCCGGTCGTAGAACTCCGCGAAGGCGTCCCGGAACTCCTCTCGCCCGCGGTTGCTCGGGTACTGGTGATTGCCGGGGTCGGCGACCGCCTCCTGCATCGCCGAGACGACGTGCGGATAGGTGGGCTGGTCGGGGTCGCCGATGCCGAGGCTGATCACGTCGATGCCGGCGGCCCGCTTCTCGGCGATCGTCCGCTCCAGCTCCTGGAACTTGTAGGGGGGCATCGCCTCCAGACGCCTGGAGGGAGCGCCGATCCCCGGCTTGGCGGTCGTCTCTGCCACGGGCGCGGAAATCTAGCTGTCGAGGCTCATCAGCGCGTCGAGCAGCTCGGCCGAGAGCTCGCCCGAGCAGATCGGCTCGGCCCAGCCGGTGAGGGTCACGTCGAGATCCTCGGAAACCTCGACCTCCAGCTCACCCCCATCGAGCTCGACCGTTATCGGACTGGCCGCGCCGCGCAGGAAGGCGGTGACCGCGGCGCCGCAGGCGCCGGTGCCGGAGGAGAGGGTTTCCCCCACCCCGCGCTCGAAGATCCGCGCCCGCACCCGGCTGCCTTCGATGCAGAGAAACGAGACGTTGGTGCGGTTGGGGAACAGCTCGTGGCCTTCGATTGCCGGTCCGAACGCGGCGAGGTCGAATTCCTCGACGTGCTCGCCAACCTCGATCGCGCACTGGGGGTTGCCGATCGAGACGTGTTGGAACTCCCACTCGCGGCCGCCCGCGGTCAGCGTGCCCTTGCCGTCGGCCCCTCCCGACGGGAAGTCCTTCGACTCGGTCGATGCCTTTCCCATCGCCACCGAGCAGGTTCGCTCCGAGGCGATCGTCGGGGTGATCGGCCCGGCGGCAGTGCGGATCGAGAAGGTATCGGCGTCGGTCCAGCCGTGGCGCCGCAGGTAGAGGATCGCCTCCCGCGCGCCGTTCCCCGACAGCTCCGCCTCGGAGCCGTCCGGGTTGAAGATCCGCAGCTCGGCGACGAAATCGGGGTCCTCGCACCGCGTCAGCAGCAACACCCCGTCGGAACCGAGCCCGAAGTGGGGATCGCAGAGCAGCCGCACGCGGCCCGCCGTCAGCCCCCAGGGAAGCTCCTCCGCCTCGACGATCAGGTAGTCGTTGCCCAGCGCCTGCCATTTCTCGAAACGCATCGGCGCCCACCCTACTCAGACGGCCTGAGGACAGACGTGCCCGAGGTTATGCCCCTATATAGCTGCATAACCTCAGGCACGTCTAGAGATGGGAGTGGATTTCGGCGGCTACATCGGCATCCGCTCGGTCGCTGCGGTCGATCCACCGCAGGCCGGGGATCTTGCGCATCCAGGTGAGCTGGCGGCGGGCGTAGTTGCGGGAGCGCTTCTTCATCCGCTCGACGTCACCGCTGAGCAGCTCGTCGAAGCCCAGCGCCTTACGTGCGGTGCGCGACGGTCCCAGCGCTTCGGCCCGCCGCACCTCCTCCTCGGCGCCGCCGGCGACGATCGCCTCCGTGCGGGCGTCGATCCGCTCGTAGAGCTGGGCGCGGTCCATGTCGAGGCCGAAGATCGTCGTCGGGTGGCGGGTCTCGGGCGACCACAGCTCCGAGTCCTCGGTCCCCGGCGGCACCTTTTCGAGCGACAGCTCGGCCACCGCCGCCCGCAGATAGAGCCCGGTCCCCCCGACGACGATCGGCCGCCGCCCAGCAGCGAGCGCCGCATCGATCTCCCGGTGCGCGAGGCGCATGTAGTCCCCTACCGAAAAGGGCTGGGTAACGGGAACGAAGCCAACGAGACGATGCTCCAGCTGCGCCTGCTGCTCGGCGGTGGCGACACCCGTGAGAACGCCCAGCCCCTCGTAGACCTGCAGCGCATCGCATGAGATCGCCACCGGGTCCTCCCCCCGCTTCCGCAGCTCCTCAGCGAGGGCGATCGCCACCCCGGTCTTGCCGACGCCAGTCGGGCCGAATATCCCGATCACGCGGTTTGGGGAAGCCACTCAACCGACCCGTGAAGGCGGTGTCGGTGCTGCCCCGAACGGCTTGTGCTTTTTCCGCGCCACGGCCCGAAGACAGCCGCCACCTGTCTTCGGAAAAAGTTGAGAGAGGGGTTGCACCGACACCGCCTAACCGGCGCGGCTGAGAAGCTGCTCCGTCCCACTCAACGTAGTCGAGGTAGCGGCGTCTATCTCCACGTGGACGAGCTCACCGGCCTCGGCGATACCGTCGAAGTTGACGGTCTTGTTGTGGCGGGTCCGCCCTCGCAGCCGCGTCGGATCGGTCCGGCTCGTCCCCTCGACCAAGACCTCCATCTCGCGCCCGACGAAGCGCTGGGCGCGTTCGGCGGCGCGTCGCTGCACGAGCTCCACCAGCCGCTCCATTCGCTCCCGCTTGACGGGCTGCGGGACCTGCTCGCCCATCGTCGCCGCCTCGGTTTCGCGCCGCGGCGAGAAGACGAAGGTGAAGGCGCTGTCGTAGCCGACCTCCTCGACAACCTCCAGCGTCTGCTCGAAGTCGGCCTCGGTCTCGCCCGGGAAGCCGACGATGATGTCGGTGGTGACCGCGCAGTCGGGGACGTGCTCGCGGATCAGCGCGACGCGGTCCATGTAGCGCTGCCGGTCGTAGGTGCGGCGCATCCGTTTGAGGACGGCGCTCGATCCGGATTGCAGCGGCAGGTGGATGTGCTCGCAGAGCGACGGCAGCTCGGCGTGGGCGCGGATCACGTCCTCGCGCATGTCCTTCGGGTGCGGGCTCGTGTAGCGGATGCGGTCGATGCCCTCAACCGCGTCGATCCGCGCCAGCAGCTGCGAGAAGCCAATGCGGCGCTCGCCGGGCAGGTCGCGCCCGTAGCTGTTGACGTTCTGGCCCAGCAGGGTCACCTCGCGCACGCCGTCGCCCGCCAGGGCCTCGGCCTCGGCGACAAGCTCGGCCGGGTCGCGGCTGACCTCGCGCCCGCGGGTCGAGGGGACGATGCAATACGAGCAGCGGCAGTTGCACCCCTGCGAGATCTGCAGCCAGCCCTGGAACTCGCGCTGGCGCCGGGCCGGCAGGTGGCCGGAGAAGTCCTCGAACTCGAAGTAGCCCTGGGCGCTGAGCGAGTCGGAGTTGAGGAACTCGGCGAGCTTGTGGATCTGGCCCGGCCCGAAGGCGACGTCGACGAATGGGAAGCGCTCGAAGACCTCCTGCTTGACCGACTGCGCCCAGCAGCCGCCGACCCCGACGACGCGCTCGGGATCTTCGGACTTGAGCCGCTTCGCCTCGCCCAGGTGGGCGATGAAGCGGTTGTCGGCCGACTCCCTGATCGAGCAGGTGTTGAAGAGGATCAGATCGGCCTCGGAGCGGCTGCCGGCCTGCTCGTAGCCAAGCGACTCGAGCATCCCCTGCATCCGCTCGGAGTCGTGCACGTTCATCTGGCAACCGAACGTGGTGACGTGGTACCTGGGCATTGCCCAGAAACTCTAGTGGGCGCCGAGAGCCGAGCAGCCAATGATCCTTGGGTGAGGGAGGCTGGGTGTCCCGCGGGCGAATTGACCACCACGCGCTTTGCGCGTGGTGGCTCGGGTGGCTTTGACGGGATGGCGGGTGCGCCTCTGCGGGAATGTCGCGAAGCGGCGAAATGCAATCTGTCTTTTGCACGGCGAAGCCGTGCACCAAGTTCCACCAGCGCGGAGCGCTGGTGGTCAATTCCCGCAGAGGCGCACCCGCCATCCCGTCCACCCTGTCCGGGCAAGGCCTGGGTCGGCTGTGGGGTTGCCGCTTTGCAGGCGCTATTCGGTCTGTTCGATGCCTTCTTCCTCGGCCTCTTCGGCTTCCTCGGTCGCCTCGTGCAGCGCCGCCTCCTCGTGCTTCTCCTCATCCTTGGCGTGGAGGACGGAGAAGGTGGTGGCGCCGCCGACGAGGACGGCGAACCAGATGAAGACGATCGGGGCGGCCCGTCCCGGGAACTTGTCGACCTTGAGGGCGACGAAGGTGAAGGCCACCGCCGAGACGGCGAGGACGATGCCGCAGGCGTAAAAAAGCGTTTCGTTGTCCATGCGGGCGCGATCTTATTGACTGCAGACCCGCTCAGGCGGCTTTGGCCTCGGCAACCGGGGCGCCCTCGGCCTTGGCCACCTGATCTTCCGGAGCCGCCGCCGCATCCTCCGCCGGCGCGGCGTTGCTCTCCGCCCCGATCCCGAGCGCGGTGCGGATCTTCGTCTCCAGCTCGCTGGCGATCTCCGGGTTGTCGAGGAGGAACTGCTTGGCGTTGTTGCGCCCCTGCCCCAGGCGGGTCTTGCCGTAGGAGAAGAAGGAACCCGACTTCTGGACCAGATCGTGCTCGATCCCGAAGTCGAGCAGGCCGCCCTCGCGCGAGATGCCGACGCCGTACTCGATGTCGAACTCGGCCTGGCGGAAGGGCGAGGCGACCTTGTTCTTGACGACCTTGACCCGAACCCTGTTGCCGACCGCCTCGGTTCCCTCCTTGAGGGTCTCGATGCGACGGATGTCGAGCCGCTGCGAGGAGTAGAACTTCAGCGCCCGCCCACCGGGCTGGGTCTCGGGGGAGCCGAACTGGACGCCGACCTTTTCGCGGATCTGGTTGGTGAAGAGGCAGACCGTGTTGGTGCGGTTCAGGTTGCCGGCCAGTTTGCGCATCGCCTGCGACATCAGGCGCGCCTGCAACCCGACGGTGGTGTCGCCGATCTGGCCGTCCAGCTCCGCTTTCGGGGTCAGCGCCGCGACCGAGTCGATCGCGACGACGTCGATCGCGGCGGAGGCGATCAGGCGGTCGGCGATCTGCAGTGCCTGCTCGCCGTAGTCGGGCTGGGAGACCAGCAGCTCGTCGGTGTCGACCCCGATCCGGCGCGCGTAGGAGGGGTCGATCGCGTGCTCGGTGTCGATGAAGGCGCAGATCCCGCCGCGGCTCTGCGCCTCGGCGATGATGTGGTAGATCAGCGTCGTCTTACCCGAGGACTCCGGGCCGAAGATCTCGACGATGCGGCCGCGGGGCACGCCGCCGATCCCCAGCGCCAGGTCGAGCGCCAGCGCCCCGGTCGGGATCGCCGGGATCTTGATCGTCGCGTCGGCGCCGAGCCGCATCAGCGCGCCCTGACCGAAGTCCCGCTCGATCTGGGTCACCGCCGCCGCCAGGGCTGCGTCCTTGGCCTTGGCCTCCTTGGCCGAGGCGTCCTTCAGAGTCGCTTTCTTGTCTGCCATCTCTTCCACCTCACCGCCGCCCCGCGGGCAGCTCGACTTGCGCCAGCGGGATGTACTGCGCACCCCGAGGCTGGAGTTCAGAACGGTAGAGCGTCAACCGGACGCCATCGAAGGGCCGCAGCAAGCCCTTCGGCAGCGTCTTTGGAGGCCGTGAGACGACGGCAGGACGCTTCGAGCCGCGTTCCTCCCGCCGCACCCTGGCAACCGTCACGTGCGGCCAGAAAGGGCGCTTCTCCGGCTTGTAGAGACGTGCCTCGACCAGCCTCCCTTGCAGGACGGCCTGCAACTCGACGGTCGCCGGCGAATCGGCGGGCAGCGCGAAGAGCCGCGCCCGCCCCCGCTCCGGACGCGGGACCGGTTGGCCCAGCTGGATCCTCGGCGCCGGCCCGCCGCTCGCTTCGACGATCTCGGCCAGGCGGGGAATCTCCTTCTCCGCCAGGTAGCCGAGAAAGGCGAGGGTGATGTGAAGCGACTCCGGCGCGACCCGCCGCAGGGCAGGGTCGCCGAGCGCCTCCCTCCCCCAGGCGGCGAGGCCGTCCCGCACCGGGTCCGGCAGGTCGAGGGCGACGAACAACCTCGCCCGTGGACTCTTCAGCCTCTCCTTTGCCATGCCGGCGACGCTACGGGGTCGCGACGCACGGGACAACACGCGAATGAGAAATGTCTGCGCCTCCTTCGCTACAGAGGCGGCTCGTCGCCGCTGAGCAGGATGCGAAGCATGTGCATGCCGACGAGGGCGGAGCGCTCGCGGATGTCCTCGCGGCCGCCGGGGATGACCGGGTCGCGGGCGATCGCCGTGCCGTCGGCGAGGCGGGCGTCGAAGCAGACGTAGCCGACCGGCTTCTCGGCGCTGCCGCCGTCGGGGCCGGCGATGCCGGTGATCGAGACTGCCACGTCGGCGCCGAACCGCTCCAGCGCCCCACGCGACATCGCCTCCGCGACCTGGGACGAGACGGCGCCGTGCGCCTCGATCAACGCGGGATCCACCCCGAGCAGCTCAGCCTTGGCCTCGTTCGAGTAGGCGACGACGCCGCCGGCGAAGTAGGTCGAGGCGCCGGGCAGGTCGGTTATCCGACCCGCCAGCAACCCCCCTGAGCACGACTCGGCCAGACCCAGCGTCCGCCCTTGCAGAAGGCCGGCCAGCTGGGCGTCGATCGTCTCGCCCTCGAGGCTGAAGAGGTGGCGGGCGTGGCGATCGGCGAGGCCGCTTCGCACCTCCTCGGCGACCCCGCCGGCCTCGGCCCGGTAGCGCACGTCGATCTCTATCTCGCCGCGTCGCAGGCAGGTGGTGATCTCGACCGTTGCCAGATCGGCGCCGCCGGCCTCGATCTCCCGCAGGCTCTTGGCGATCTCCGACTCGGGAACGCCGAACATCCGCATCGTGTAACCGTGCAGCGGCGTGGTGCGGGCGAGGACCGCCTGCACTGGTCGCGACTCGATCGCCGCCGACCACATCGGGCGCAGCTCCCGCGGCGGGCCCGGCAGAACGATCACGACCCGCTCATC
This sequence comes from Solirubrobacterales bacterium, assembly GCA_036392975.1. Taxonomy (GTDB): domain Bacteria; phylum Actinomycetota; class Thermoleophilia; order Solirubrobacterales; family 70-9; genus VRUE01. The sequence continues at coordinate 13,365 of DASVWY010000137.1, forward strand.
GGTTGGAACGACGAGGCCGGGGGCGGTGCCGACCGGATCGAGCGGGACGGATCCCTCGGGCACCATCGCCTGCTTGCGGTTGGCGACCCGCAGGGCCTCGGGGTCGAAGTCGAAGCTGCGCCCGAATTTCCGCAGGATCGTGGCGATCTTCTCCTCCATCTCCTCGTCGAGGATCAGCTCGCGGCCGGCAAAATGGCCGACCACCTCGGCGGTCAGGTCGTCGGCCGTCGGCCCAAGCCCGCCGGAGGTGACGATCAGGTCCATCCCCTCCTCGGCCAGGAAGCGCAGCGCCGCCTCCAGGTCGTCCGGGCGGTCGGCGACGACGAGGATGTGGGCGACCTCCACCCCCAGCTCCGCGAGCCGTTCGGAGATCCAGGGCCCGTTGCGGTCGGCGATCCGTCCGGTCAGAACCTCGGTGCCGGTGACGACGATCCCGGCGCGCACTGGCGACGCAGTCATTCGCAGTCGGGCCTTTCGCCCTCTTCCAAGGTGCTGAGGCCGCCGTCGGAGTCGATTGCGTAGCCGACCGGGCTGGAGCTGGGTGGAACCTCGGCCTCCCTGCCGTCGATCTGCATCTCGACCGAGCCGTTACCCAGGGCGACTTCGAAGCGACTGGAGCGGAAGGGCCCGGCGTCCGCCCCTTGCTCGAGGATCTGGCCGTCGATCAGCGCCTCTTCGCCCCCGTCCAGCAGGCAGACCCAGACTTCGGCGGTCGCCGCCAGCGTCACCTCGACCCCCGGTTTCGGCACCGGCGCGGCCTCGCGGCTCGCGGACCTCCGCTCCCCCGACCCTTCGCTCCCGCTCGGCTCGGGGACGGGCGCTTCGCCGTCGCCGCCAACCAGGCCGATGGCGACGACCAGGGCCGCCAGGGCGAGGGTGACCGCCACCGCCACCAGGCGGCCGGGTAGCCGAGAACGCTCGCCTCGTCCGCTTGCCGGCACCGGCTCGACGCGCTTCGGCGTCCGCTCCGTTCCCGGCGCGCCCGTGCTGCGTTTGTACTCGTCGGCGAGACGCTCACCGTCGAGCCCGAGGTAGATCGCGTAGGTGCGGATGAAGCCGCGGGTGTAGGCGCCGCCGGGAAGGGCGTCCCACTCCTCGTTCTCCATCGCCTGCAGGTAGCGAATGCGGATCTTGATCGCACCCTCGACCTCCGCCAGGTCGATCTTGCGACGGCCCCGCGCCTCGCGCAGGGTGGCTCCGATTCCGGTCTCCACCCCGACATTGTGTCCCCTCCGGTCGCCGCGCCGCGAAAAATGCTTGTTAGAGCGGCTCGTCGGCGTCGACCGCGACCGGCGCCGGCTCGGGATCGCCGCCGAGGACACGCGGCAGGTCGGCCTCCGTAATCAGCACCTGGCGCGGTTTGGAGCCCTCGTAGCCGGAGATCACGCCGCGCCGCTCGAGCATGTCGATCAGGCGGCCGGCGCGCGTGTAGCCGACCCGCAGCCGACGCTGGATCATCGATACGGAAGCGGTTTCGGTTTGCACGACGGTGCGGATCGCCTCGTCCAGCAGGTCGTCGCTGTCGGGGTCGTAGTCCCCCTCGGTTTCGACGCCCTTCTCCTCGTGCACCTCCAGCAGCTCGGCCTCGAATTCCGGCTCCCCCTGCTTGGCCCAGTGCTCGGTGATGCGGGAGATCTCCTCCTCGGTCACGAAGGCCCCCTGGATCCGCGCCAGCTTCGAGGTGCCAGCGCCGCGGAACAGCATGTCGCCCTGGCCGAGCAGGGCCTCGGCCCCGCCCTGGTCGAGGATCACCCGCGAGTCGGTCTGCGAGGAGACGGCAAAGGCGATCCGGGCCGGAATGTTGACCTTGATCGTGCCGGTGATGATGTCGGTCGAGGGGCGCTGCGTCGCCAGCACCAGGTGGATGCCGGTCGCGCGCGACTTCTGGGCGAGGCGGATGATCGAGTCCTCGACCTCGGCGGGCGAGACCATCATCAGGTCCGCGAGCTCGTCGATCACGCAGAGGATGTGCGGAAGCGGCGCCTCGCCCGTCTTGGCTCGCGCCCGGTTCAGCTCGGCCAGGTTGCGGCAGCGGGCCTCGCCCATGATCCCGTAGCGGCTCTCCATCTCGCCGATCAGGTTGGCGAGGACGTTGGCGGCGAGACGCGGCGAGGTGACGACCGGCGTCAGCAGGTGCGGCACGTGCTCGTAGTGGTTGAGCTCGACCTGCTTCGGATCGACCAGGACCAGGCGCACGTCGTTGGGCGAGGCGTGCATCAGGATCGAGGAGAGAATCGCGTTGACGCAGCCCGACTTGCCGGAGCCGGTGGTGCCGGCGACGAGAACGTGCGGCATCTTCGCCAGGTCGGTCCAGACCGCGTTGCCGTCGATGCCCTTGCCGAGCCAGGCGACCAGCGGCGAGGTCTTCTCGGGCCGGCCGGCGTAGATGTCACCGAGCCGGACCAGGCGGCGGCGGGTGTTCGGGACCTCGACGCCGACCGCCTGCTTGCCGGGGATCGGGGCGAGGATGCGGATGTCGGTCGAGGCCAGCGCGTAGGCGAGGTCGTTGGAGAGCTCGGTCACTTTCTTCACCTTCGTGCCAGGCGCGAGCCGCAGCTCGAAGCGGGAAACGTGCGGGCCGCTGACGATGCCGACGATCTTCGCCTCGACCCCGAAGTGGCCCAGCGTCTCGACCAGCTTGCGGCCGATCGCGTCGTGGTCGCGCGGGTCGGGACCCTTGTCGCCTTTGCCCTTTTCCAACGCCTTGGCGGGCGGCGTCCGGTAGGCGATCTGCTCCGATTCGGTCACCCCGCGCTTGTTGCCCATCGGAGTCAGCGGGACGGGCTCGGCCTCGATTTCGCCGGGCTCGACGTCCTCCACCGGCGACTCGATCTCCTCCAGCTGCGCCTCGAAGTCCTGCGTCACCGGCTCGTCCTTCTCAGGCGCCGGGTCCTCGGCGATCGCCACCGTCGGCTCCAGGTCGTCGTCCTCGGGGTAGGTGCTCATCACATCGGTTGGATTCGCCTGCGTCTCGAAGGCGTAGGTCCTGCTCCGATCCTTTTCCTCGCGACGGGCTTCGCGATGACGGATCGCCGTCTGGGTCGCCTCGCGCCCACCGAGGAAGAGGTGACGGAGGCCGCGTCCGATCCCGCGGAAGACGGTCGAGATCGAGGTGCCGGTGACCAGCATCGCGCCCACCGCCAGCATCAACACGGTCGCGATCCGGGCCCCGACATCGCCGACGAGGTAGGTGAGCCCGGTCTCGACGCCGTAGCCGACCTTGCCTCCGTCCCAGCCAAAGAAAAGGACGAAGGTGAGGTAGACGCCGGCAGCGATCAGGAACAAGCCGATCAGGTCCAGGTGGCGCTGCTGCAGCCCTTCGGGGAGGTGCGGGCGCCGCACCCGCGGCTTTGCTTTCGCTTTCGGCTTCCGTTTCGAGCCTCGCGCGGCCGAGCCTCGCTTCTTGCGCACGAACATGCGACCCGCTTCGACGCCGGCCGCCCCTCCCCTGCCGACTAGACCTGCGTGAGGATCGTCGCGAGAACGCCCATCATCGCCGCGAAGAGAGTGACGAAGCCGCCGATCATGACCGCCAGCATCGTTTTCAGTTCGCCTCGCAGCGCTTGGAATTCCGACTTCATCTCGCCGCGAAAGGCCTGGAATTCCGAGCGCATTTCACCGCGGAGGCCCTGGAATTCCGATTTCGCCTCCGACCGCGTCGCGCGGAATTCCGTCCGCATCTCGCGGTTGGTCTCATCGACCTTGTGGTTGAGGTCGCCGATGCGATCGTCGGTCCAATTCATGGTTGCGGTCTCCGTGCTGCCACGCTAACCGAGCCCGGATCACGCGTGGCGCGATGAATGCAAAAAGTTTCGCACGAACTGGCGGCGGAAGTCTGGCGAGGGGCCCGCTGGCTGCCTAGGC
>DASVWY010000138.1:0-4917 GCA_036392975.1 Solirubrobacterales bacterium
GCGCCACGTCCACGTAGGATCGAGCAATGACCCCGAACGCGGGCGAGGCGGCTGCGATCGCAGCCGCTATTCAGCAGTTCGTCGCGGAGACCTCAGTGTCGGCGAACGACGGCCAGGCGGACGGGGCGAGCCCCTGGCAGCGGGCAGCCCTGATCGAGGGCGTTGGCGCCAAGGCGAGCATCGTGGACCTGGAAGGCGAAGGAGGAGCTAAATGGCTGTCGTGAAGATCATCGAGCTGGTCGGCAGCTCGAAAACGTCGACCGACGACGCGGCGAGGCAGGCGCTGGCCCAGGCACAGGGCACGCTGCGCAACATCCGCGCCGTCGACATCGTCTCGACCGGGATCCGCGGCGAGAACCTCGACGAGTACCGCGCCCACGTCCGGGTCGCCTTCCTCGTGGAGGGAACCGAGGTCGACTAGCGACGATCGCGGACCGCTAGCTCGACGAGGCATTCGGCGCGTTCCGCGACGCCGGCGGCGATCTCTCGGACGATCGGATCCGAGTGCTGAGGCTCGCTGGCCAGCTCCGGGATCGCACCCAGCATGCGCTCGACGAAGGGCGCCATCCGCTGCGCGAGGAAGCGAGGTGCGAACCCGATTTCGTCGGCAAGCCGCCGCCAGGCGGCGAGATCCACCGCCGCCAACTCGCTCGCCCCGTCGATCGACATCGCGAGCGCAGTCGTCAGCTCGCCGTATACCGCCGTGGAGACGAGGTCGTAGAGCGGGGCGAGACTCGGCGCGAGCTAGTCGTACAGCAGCGAGTAGTTCTTGCCGTGTGCGTCGCAGTTGCCGATCAGCACGTTGAAGACGAGCGCCAGCCAGAGCTGCGGGCGATCGCGCGCGGGGGCGGTCGATGCGTCGTCGATCAGCGTCATCGCCTCGACGACCCCCGGGCCGCCCTCCTGCTGATACTTCTCGATGTAGAGCCTGCCGAGCGCCTGGCAGAGATCCTCCTGGTGCAGGCGTCGAGCCGGCTCCAGGGTGAGGTCGCGGTCGTAGCGGGTGACGATCAGGTAGGGAAGCCCGGAGACGGTTTCGGCGCGGTTGACCTCCGCGACCTCCAGGCCGGCCGCCGCGGCCAGCCGCATGCAGAAGAACTCGTTTGCGACCAGTCCGGGGAAGCGCTCCGGCTCCGGCTTGAGGATGTGGGTGGTCGGCTGGGCCGAGCTGTGCGGGAGGGCGAACCCCCCCTCGACCTCGATGACCGGCAGCTTGCTCTGGGCCCCGGCGAGCGAGAGCCGCACCTCGCCCCCCTCCTCGGCCGCCAACGGTCGCTGCGGCAGGTTGACCAGGAGCTCGTCGAGCCGCTCGGGAGTGAGGACCTCAATCTCTCCCGCTCTCGCGCGTCGTGGCGAGCCCTCCGGCGGCAGCAGCGTGACCGCGCCGGCGACGTCGCCGCCGAACCGCTCCAGCAGCCGGTAGTCGTTGGAGGCGGAGATGCCGGTGGCGAGCGCCAGCTGGGCACGCACGCCCTCCTCGGGCAACAGGTTGCCGAAGAAGGCGAGGCAGTCACGGTGGGGAAACGCCTCCTGCCGCAGTGGCAGGTTCCAGGAGAGCGGCTGGCCGCGACCCTCGAGGTAGTCCTCGTCGTAGCGAAACTGCAGGTTGCCATTGTCCTTGCGGACGAGGACGCCGGCGAGCTGGTCGTGGAGGAAGACGTTGAGCAGCCGGTCAGCCACGGGGCTCGACTCCGACGTTCAGCCCAACCGCACGGGCTGCTCGCATGACAATGCCGACATGGACCGTGTCCTTGCCGTTCTCCAGCTGGCCGATGACCTTCCGGTTGACGCCGATCGAGGAGGCAAGCTCATCTTGGCTGATGTTCAGCCCTCGGCGGCGCTCGCGTATCGCGCGGCCCAGCTCGACGGTGGTATTGGTCGCTTCCATGGGGCCAAGGTAGAGCAGATGCGACCGATCGGTCGCATCGTGCGCGCTCAGGGCGAAATCATGCGAAATGGGATCGTTCGGTCGCATCGCGCACGCGTACACGCGTACGCACGCGCACATGGGACCGATCGATCCCATGTAATCCACGTTGCTAGGGTTCGACGCCGCATGGCCGACGAGACGAGAGAGGTCTCCCGCGAGAAAGCGCGGAAGCTGGTAGAGGCCGGCGCGCAGCTGGTCGACGTCCGCGCCGATCACGAGTGGGAGGCCGGGCGGATCGGCGGTGCCGTGCACATGCCGCTGGCCGAGCTGGCCGAGCGCACGGGGGAGATCGACAAGGAGCGGCCCGTCGTCCTCTACTGCCGCGGCGGTACCCGCTCGACGATGGCGACCGAGGCGCTCGCCGCCGCCGGCTACGACGCGGCGAAGCTGAGCGAGGGGATAGTCGGCTGGTCCGAGGCCGGCCTGCCGCTGGAGCCCGAGGGCGGCTACGTCGCCGAGTCAGGCGAGGCCGCGGCGATCCTCGAGGCGCGCAAGAAGTCCGCCCGCGACTGATTCGACTCAATCCAGTAGATCGGCGCGGGAGTGATCGCCACCCTGATCGCTGGATTCTTCGGCGTGATCGTTTCGCAGCTCTGAGCTAAATACCCGAATCCCGGTCAGGTTTTGCTATTTTCCTTGGTCGTGGAGGTCGTCGTCGATCAAGACAAGCAGCAGCGCGGCAAGGGCCGGACCGGCACGCTGGAGAACCCGGAGACCTACGAGAACGTCCCGGGCCACGTAATCCCGATCATCGAGCGCGAGTTCGACGACTTCGACAACGAAGCCGAGCAGTTCCTCTCCGGCCAGCTCGCCGAAGACCAGTTCATCGGCTTCCGCCTCAAACAGGGCGTCTACGGGCAGCGCCAGCCCGACGTGCAGATGGTCCGGGTCAAGCTTCCCTTCGGCGGCGTCACCCCGGAGCAGATGGAGACCTTCGCCGACGTGGTCGAGAAGTGGGCCCCTCTGAACAAGGGCCACATCACGACCCGCCAGAACATCCAGATCCACCACGTGCCGCTGCGCGACATGGAGTCGCTGATCCGCGAAATCTCCGCCGTCGGCCTCTCCTCGCGCGAGGGCTGCGGCAACACGGTCCGCAACGTCACCGGCGACCCCTGGGCCGGCGTCGCCCCCGACGAGGTCTTTGACCCGACCCCCTACGCCGGCGCCTACGTCCGCTACTTCGTCCGCCACCCGACCACGCAGCTGATGCCGCGCAAGATCAAGACCGCCTTCACCGGCTCCGACGAGGACCGGGCGATCACCGGCATCCACGACATCGCCTTCCTCAGCCGCGAACGCGACGGCGTCAAGGGCTTCGAGGTCCGGGTCGGCGGCGGCACCTCGATCATGGCCCGGGTCGCGCCGACCCTGTATGAGTTCGTCGAGGCCGATAACGGCGACTACCTCAAGGTCGCCGAGGCGGCGCTGCGGATCTTCGACCGCCAGGAGTGGCTGCGCGTCAACCGCGCCCGCGCCCGGATCAAGGTCCTGATCGACAAAATCGGCATCGACGCCTTCCGCGAGCAGGTCGAGGAGGAGTTGCAGGGCGAGTGGGTCGCCGAGCGCGACTTCGGCCCCGAGCTTGTCGAGCGCCTGCGCTTCGACGACGAGGAGGAGGAGAAAGCGCCGGAGCAGCCACCGCTCGCGGCCTCGCCCAACGGCGACCGCTCCGAGTTCGACCGCTTCCTCGAGGGCAACGTGCAGCCGCAGCGCCAGGAGGGCTTTGTCGCCGTCGAGGTCAAGATCGACCGCGGTGACCTGACGCCCGAGCAGTTCCGCGGCCTGGCGGCGATCATGCGCGAGTTCACCGGTGGCTACGCGCGCAGCACCGTGCAGCAGAACCTGGTCCTGCGCTGGGTCCGCGACGAGTCGCTCTACGAGGTCTGGCAGCGCCTGCAGAAGCTCGGCCTGGCCGAGGCCGGCGCCCGCGAGATCAGCGACGTCGTCAGCTGCCCCGGCACCGACAGCTGCAAACTCGGCATCACCAGCTCGATGGGGCTCAACCGGGCGATCAAGCAGCGGGTCGAGGAGATGGAGATCTCCGACGAGCTGACCCGCAAGATCCACATCAAGATGAGCGGCTGCCCGAACGGCTGCAGCCAGCATCACATCGCCAACATCGGCTTCTACGGCGCCTCGCTGAAAGTGGGGGGGCGGCAGATGCCCGCCTACATCCCGCACATCGGCGGCAACTACGAGGGCGGCGAGGTGATCTTCGGCACGCGGCTGAAATCGCGACTGCCGGCCAAGCGGGTACCGGAGGCGGTCGAGCGCTGGATCAGGCTGTATGAGGCCGAGCGCGCCGAGGGCGAGGAGTTCAACCCCTTCGCCGAGCGGATCGGCGCCGAGCGCTTCGAAGCTGAGGTCAAGGAGCTGACCCTGCCGGCCGAGTTCAGCCTGGAGACGATGCAGGAGTTCATCGACTGGCAGCGCTCCAGCCCCTACAAGGTCGAGCGCGGCGAGGGCGAGTGCGCGATATGAACACCGTTGCCACAATCCCCACGGAGATCGACGCCGAGGAGGTCGCGGCGCGGCTCGAGGAGCGCAACGCCCCCGAAGCGATCGAGTGGATGTTCGAGACCTTCGGCGAGAGCCACTACATCGCCTGCTCGTTCCAGAAAACCAGCTCGGTGACCGCGCACATGGCCAAGCAGGTCAACTCCGAGGCGCGCTTCTTCTACCTCGACACCGACGTCCTCTTCCCGGAGACCTACGAGACCCGCGACCTGCTGGCCGAGCACCTCGGGATCGAGTTCGACCGCTTCCACAACCTGACCCTCGAGGAGCAGGCCGCCAAGCACGGCGACGAGCTCTGGAACAGCGACCCCGACGCCTGCTGCGCCCTGCGCAAGGTCGAGCCGATGCGGCGGGCCCTGTCTTCCGTAGACTGCTGGCTCGCCGGCGTCCGCCGCGAGGATTCGGCGAATCGCGCCAAGACCCCGAAGTTCACCTGGGACAAGCGATTCGACCTCTGGAAGCTGAAC
>DASVWY010000139.1:0-23200 GCA_036392975.1 Solirubrobacterales bacterium
AACCGATCTGCCGTCTCGACGAGGAGAGTCTGGCGGCGATCGGCGGCACCCCGGGCGAGTTCGTCACCCTCGAAACCCTGCGTTGCCGGGACCCCGAACGGGCGGGCGGCGGGGCACAGCGCTGGGAGCGGGTGCTGGCGAGCCAGCGCGTGGTCCCGATCGACGGCGAGGAGCGCTCGCGGCGCGGCGGCTGGGAGGCCGGGCAGCTCTGGGACGACGACTCGGTCTCGCCGCTCAGCTGGCGCCGGCGGGAGTCGGGGCTGGAGCCGGAGGGTTTCGTCAACTGCGCCGAGACCCTGGGAGTGCACCCGCCCTACCCAACCGTCTACCTCAACTTCAACGCGCGCAAGCAGCTGGAGCTGCGGCTCTGCCAGCCGGTCGAGATCCGCGTCAAGGTGGTGAGCCGGGTGATGACCGACCTGGGCAACCTCGTCTGGCTCGTCCTGATCGGTCTGATCGGAACGGTCGCCGCCCTCCTGGACCTGTCGATCGGGGCGATCGCGGCGCTGCTCGGCGCCATCCTCCTGCTGCTGCTAATCCTCCGGGCGATCAGGACGATCCGATGAGCGAGCCGATCGAGCTGCGACCGATCTGGATGGATTGCCTGATCCCGGCCAGGGGCCGCCAGGACTTCGGGGCGATGGTCGCGGAGCTGCTGCGGGAGCCGCCCGCCGGGCGCCGGCCCTACGTAGCCTGCAACTTCATCGCCACCCTCGACGGGCGGGCAACCGTCGGCGGCAGCACCGAGCCGCTCGGCTTCCAAACCGACGCCAGGGTGCTGATGCGGATGCGGACTTTCGCCGACGCGGTCCTGATCGGGGCCGGGACGATGCGGGTGGAGCGCTACGACCGGATGCTGCCGGTCCCCCGCCTCCGCGGCTACCGCGAGCAGATCGGCCTGCCGGAGGACCCGCTGACGGCGATCGTCACCCAGACGATGGACCTGCCGTGGGACGCGGGCCTGTTCACCGACGGCCACGGTCAGGTCGTCCTCGCCACCACCTCGTCGGCCTCGCCGCCGCGGACGCAGACCGAGGTCGAGGTGCTGCGCTACGACGGCGCTGTCGACTTCGGGTCGCTTTTCGCGCACCTCCACCGCGAGCGCGGCGTCGAGTCGATCTCCTGCGAGGGTGGACCGACGGTACTGCACGCCCTGGTCGTCGAGGGGCTGGTCGACGATCTCTTCCTCACCCAGAACCCGGTCCTGGTCGGTGATGGGGAGCGGAGCCTGATGCGGGGCGCCCTGCCGGCGCCGGTCCCGGCCGAGCTTGTCTGGGCGCTCGAGGCCGAGGACGAGATGTTCACCCGCTGGCGGATCGGCCGGGGCCGCGCGGGCGACGGCTGAGCAGCGATAGGGTCGGCTAGATGGACTTCAAGCCGAGCCCCCAGGTCGAGGCCCTGCGCGAGCAGATCCTCGACTTCATGGACGAGCAGATCTACCCGCAGGAGCGGGAGATCATGGAAGCGCTCGACGCCGAGGTCGCTCCCGGCGTCCCCTACCCGCGGATCCTGGTCGACGTACGCGAGCGGGCCAAGGCGGCGGGACTCTGGAACCTGTTCATGCCCGACGAGCGATTCGGCCCGGGGCTCAGCAACTGGGAGTACGGGCTGCTCTGCGAGGAGATGGGCCGGAGCCCGGCGGCGGCGCCGATGGCCTTCAATTGCTCCGCGCCCGACACCGGCAACATGGAGATCCTCGCCGAGCACGGGACCGAGGAGCAGCGAGAGCGCTGGCTGGAGCCCTTGCTGGAAGGGCGAATCCGCTCCTGCTTCTCGATGACCGAGCCCGAGGTGTCGGGCTCGGACCCCACCCTCCTGCAGGCCCGTGCCGTCCGCGACGGCGACGAGTGGGTGATCGACGGCCACAAGTGGTTCACCTCGGGGGCGATGGGGGCCGAGCTGGCGATCGCGATGGTCGTCACCGACCCCGACGCGCACCCCTACGCCCGCGCCTCGATGATCTGCGTGCCGACCGACACCCCCGGCTTCAACTTGGTTCGCCCGATCCCGGTGATGGGCCATAGCGCCGGCCCGGGCCATTGCGAGATCCGCTACGAGGAATGCCGCGTGCCGGTCGCCAACCTGCTCGGCGAGGAGGGCAAGGGCTTCGCGATCGCCCAGGACCGGCTCGGGCCGGGGCGGATCCACCACTGCATGCGGGCGATCGGGACGGCCGAGCGGGCGCACGAGATGATGTGCCGCCGCGCCAACGAGCGCCAGGCCTTCGGCGGGCCGCTCGGCGAGAAGCAGTTCGTGCAGGAGGCGATCGCCAGCTCGCGGATGGAGATCGACCAGGCGCGGCTGCTGACCATGTACGCGGCCTGGAAGATGGACACCGAGGGCAAGCGCGCCGCCCGCCAGTCGATCTCGGCGATCAAGATCGTCGCCGCCAACATGGTCATGGACGTGCTCGACCGGGCGATCCAGGTGCACGGCTCGCTGGGCATGACCGACGACACGCCGCTGGCGGCGCTTTGGCGCTTCAGCCGCATGCTGCGCCTCGCCGACGGCCCCGACGAGGTACACAAGATGGTCCTCGCCCGTCGCGAGCTCAACCGCTGGTCCAAACGCGCCGAGGCCGAAGCGGAAGGAACGCTGGAGCCCAGGCACGCCCCGCGGCCGATCTAGGACGAAAGAGGGCGGCCCAGGGCCGCCCTCTCCTCAGCGTTCGATTCGCGAACGGCTATTTCGTGCCGATCACGTCCACGCCGGCGCCCGTAGCGGTTATGCCGCTGCCGGTATTGCAGGAGGCGTTGGCGACGAACACGTAGAACGTGTGCTGAGTGTCCACGGGTGGAGCGAACTTGCTCATCCCCGCGCCGCCCACCAGCGGCACGAACTCGCCGCGACGGTTCACCGACCCGGGGTTGCTGTCGGTCACCGTGGCGTATCCGGCGAGGTCATTGGCGGTGGGGGCGGCAGGGTTGGCGGGATCGACGAGCAGGTAGGCGATCACGGTCCGCGGTGGATTGCAGCCCGCCCCGAAGTTCACGTCCAACGCCCCGATGAATTGATTGTCTTCACCGGCTGCCTGCGTATAGGTGGGATTGTTGAACGGATAGACCGTCCCGGCGCCGATCGGCAGCTGGCCGGTTCCCCGAATCTCGGCGATGAGGTGCGAGAACGAGGTGCTGTTGGCGTTGATGTCGGCGCCGCTCAGCGAGCCGTCGGCGACTTTGTTCCCGGTCACGGCGTTGTCGGCGATTTTGGCGTTGCTGACGGCGTTGTCGGCGAGTTTGCTGCCGTCAACGGCGTTTTTCTTGATCTTCGCTTTGGTCACCGCGTTTTTCTTGATTTTCGCGGTCGTCACAGCGTTGGCTTTCAGCTGTTTCGGGCCGACGCTTTTTTTCGGCAGCTGGCTGGCCGCCACGGCGGCGCCGCCCAACACGACGAACACGGCGATCGACGACATCACGTTGGCGTACGTCAGATGCCTGCGTATCTGCATCACGAAGTCTCCCTTGGTCGATGACGGCAAATCAGCGGCGAACCGCTGGCGCCTCCCGTCCTCACCCTTTCAGGACCTTTGAGCAAATGTCAAGGGCTCGGTTCGTGTGCGCTCAACCGGCCCGCCGCTCGGCCTCGTCCGCCGCCTCGGCCAGCCGCTCGACGAGGCGGGCGAAGTGCTGGATCCCCTCGTCGACCACGCCGTACTGGCCGGCGGCGTAACGGGCGTAGACACCCTCGAGGATGATCGCCAGCTTCCAGTAACCCAGCGCCACGAAGAAGTCGAGCCGGGAGAGGTCGCGGCCAGAGCCCTCGGCGTAGCGGGCGCGCAGCTCCTCGCGGCTCGGGAAGCCCGGCGCCATCGTCGCCGGCTGGCCGAGGGAGATCTCCTCCTCGCCGGCTTCGGGCCAGTAGACCATCAGGAGGCCGACGTCGGCGAGCGGGTCGCCGAGCGTGCAGAGCTCCCAGTCGACGACGGCCGCCACCTCGCCGCCGGGGGTCAGGATCATGTTGTCGAGCCGGTAGTCGCCGTGGACGATGGTCGCCGGCCCCTGCTCGGGGATGCGCGCGGCCAGCCGCTCGTGGACCGAGTCGATCGCAGGCAGCTCGCGCGTCTTCGACTTCTCCCACTGGCCCTGCCAGCGCCGCAGTTGGCGGGCGACGTAGTCCTCCTTGCGACCGAGGTCGCCGAGGCCGACGGCGTCGGGGTCGACCGCGTGGATCGCGACCAGGGTGTCGGCGACGCGCTCGCCGATCGCCCGCCGATCGGCCTCGTCGGGAAACGCGTCGGCCTCGGCGAGACCGCGCAGGATCGGGCCTTCGACGAACTCCATCACGTAGAAAGGGGCGCCGTTCACCGTCTCGTCCTCGCAGAGGCCGACCACGGGGGCGACCGGCACCTCGGTCGGCCCCAGGGCGGAGACCACCTTGTGCTCGCGAGCCATGTCGTGAGCGGAGCCGAGCCGCTTCCCGAGCGGCGGTCGCCGCAGCGCCCAGCGGCGGCCGGCGAGGTCGCTGACCAGGTAGGTGAGGTTGGAGTGACCGCCGGAGATGCGCTCGAAGGTGAGAGGCGGTGCGGCCCCCTCGACGTGCTCGGCGAACCAGCCCTCGACGCCGGCCCGATCGATCCCCTGCGGCGCCTCCGCGATGTCGTCCGCGGTGCCTGTAGCCTCGTCGCCCATCGGCTCGCAAGCATATTCCCGACGAGGTTTTCGGCTGAGCCCGTCGCTCGCCAACCGGCTGATCATCGGCTTCGCGATCGCCTTCGCGGTGCTGACCGGGCTGGCGATGGTGGGCGTGGCCCGCTTCCTCGAGCAGCGCCAGGACTTCGAGGACGCCACCGCCCGCTCCTACCAGCGCGAGATCGCCGCCCGCAACGATCTCGTCGCCGGGCGCAACCCGCGCATCGCCCGGCAGACGATCAAAGGCGAGGCGCTGCGGCGCGAGGTGCTGCGCGACGAGATCTCCGCCAAGACCCGCGATACGGCGCTGCTGGTCGGCGCCGGGCTGATCGCCGGCCTGACCGGGGCTGCGCTTCTCTTCAGCGGCATGATCGCCTCGATGCGAAGGCCGCTGGAGGACCTGGTCGAGGCCTCCGAACGGCTCGCCGGCGGCGACCTGGAGGCGCGGGTCAAGGTCGGCGGCCTCTCCGAGACCGCCCAGCTCGGGGCCGCCTTCAACGAGATGGCCGAGGAGCTGCAGCGGCGGGCCGGCGAACGCGACCAGCTCGAACGGATGAAGGACGAGTTCGTGCTGACCGCGTCGCATGAGCTGCGCAGCCCGCTGACCTCGGTGCAGGGCTTCGCCGAGCTGCTGATGCTGGAGCGCGAGCAGCTGACCCCGAAGCAGACCGAGACGGTCGAGATCATCCTCGACAACACCCGCCACGTCGTCCGCCTGCTCAACGACCTGCTCGACCTGGCGCGCAGCGATGCCGGCCGGCTGACGATCGCACCTGCCCCAACCGAGGTCGCGGCCCTGGTCGAAGAGGCGGCGAGATCGTTGCGCAGCCGGACCGCCGCGCGCGGACAGACTTTGGAGGCGGAGATCGAGCCAGGTCTGCCGCGCGTGAACGCCGACCGCGATCGGATTCGTCAGGTGTTGGTGAATCTGCTCACGAATGCGAATGAGTACTGCCAGGAGGGGGCGACGATCCGGGTGAGGGCTTCACGTGCCGGCGCTGAGGTGGAGATCGCGGTGATCGACAACGGCCCCGGAATACCGAGCGAGCAGCTCGAGCACATTTTCGAGCGCTTCACGCGCGGCGACGCCGGCATGACCCAGCGCGTCGGCGGCACCGGCCTCGGGCTGGCGATCTCCAAATCGCTGGTCGAGCTGCACGGCGGCACGATCGCGGCCGAGTCGACGCCGGGAGGGGGCTCGACCTTCAGCTTCCGCCTGCCCGCAGCGACGCTGAGCGAGACCGCCAACGGCGCCGAGTCGGCCGCGGAACCCCCCGGGCTTGTCCCCAACCCCGCCGAAGCGGAGAGGCGCTGATGGCCCGGATCCTGGTCGCCGACGATTCCGAGACGATCCTGCTGCTGATCCGCACGCGACTGGAGATGGCCGGCCACGAGGTCGAGACGGCCTGCGACGGTCAGGAGGCGATCGACGCGGTGCGCCGCGACCCCTCGCGGCCACCCGACCTGCTGCTGCTCGACGCGATGATGCCGCGCAAGTCCGGCATCGACGCCCTGCGTGAGCTGCGCGCCGACGGGGTCGAGATTCCGGCCCTGATCGTCAGCGCCCACAAGGAGGGCGCCGACGCCAAAGGCGACGGCGATCTCGCGATCGACGGCTTCGTCACCAAGCCGATCGACTTCGACGTCCTCTTCGAGCGAATCGCCGAGCTGACCTAGCGCCTGCGCTGGCGGAGCGCTTCGCGAGTCGCGTAGAGAGCCGGCAACGCGGCCGTGTCCTTCGGGCGGCCCAGCTCCTCCTTCGACGCGATCACCGCGTCGATCGCGAGCACGCGCACGGAGAGGTCACCCAGCGTCAGCTCGATGGTCGCGACGTCCTCGAAGCCGCCGATCGCGGCGGCGTGTGGGACGACGTCGATCGGACCGGCTTCGGTATCGAACTGCTGGATCTGCCATCCGAGGAAATCGGCCCCCTCCAGATCGGTCTTAGCGTCGGCGCCTCGGGGACGAACGCCCAGCGTGTTGAGCGCGGCGGCGAGACGGTCGGCGTTGTCGAGATCGCGCCGCGGCATCACGTCCAGGTCCAGCGTGGCGGTGGGGTTGCCATGCAACCAGGCCGCGATGGCGCCGATCACGCAGAACTCGACCTCGTGCTCCACCAGCGTGCGCAGCAGCTTCTCGGGGTCGAACTCGGTCACATCTACTCCGCCAGCTTGCGCAGGTGGGCGTAGCGCCGCAGGGCCCGCAGGCGCTCTATCGGCGTCAGCTCGAGCAGGGTCGCGGCGAGCTGGACGTCGTGCGGATCGGGCGCGATCTCGGAGTCGAGGTTGAGCCGCCGGCCGCAGGCCTCGGCGATCCGTTGCAGCGTCTCCCAGGAAGGCGTGGCGGCGCCGCGCTCGTAGCGGGCGACGGCGGGTTGAGAGGTGCCGGCGCGTTCCGCGAGGGCGCGCTGGGAGAGACCGGCGGCGACCCGCATCTCGCGCACGAGGGCATTGGGAGGCTCCATCGGCCCATACGATACCTGATCAGGTATCGCACCGCTAGCTCTTGGCGATCTCCAACCGGATCTCCTTGCCTTTCAGCTTGGTCCCGTCGAGGAACTCGACGGTGCGGTCGGCTTGATCGGGGGAGACCTCGACGAAGGAGAAGCGGTGCAGGACGCGGACGTCGTGGACGTCCTCGTCGGCGAGGACGGCGCCCTCGCGCAGGGCCCAGCGCAGGTCCTCCTCCGTGATGCCGCTGCGCTCGCCGCGGTTGACGAAGAGCTTGGTCGCCTCGGCGCCGTTCTCCGACGCGGGTACCGGCTCCGCTGCCCGTGGCTTCGATGCGGACGCCGGCTGGCGCTCGCGGCGGCGTGGCCGGGGCGCGTGCTCGAGCCGCTCCTCGGGGCTCTCCCACTCGCCGATCGAGGTCTTGACGTCGCGCTCGATGCGGCCGATCTCGTCGCGCTCGGCCGGGGTGACGAGGGTGATCGCGCGGCCGGTGCGGCCGACCCGGCCGGTGCGGCCGATGCGGTGGACGTAGACCTCCGAGGAGGCGGGGACGTCGTAGTTGATGACGTGGGTGACGTGCTCGACGTCGAGCCCGCGGGCGGCGATGTCGGTCGCGACGAGCAGCTTCAGGCGGTGGTCCTTGAAGGCGATCATGACGCCGTCGCGCGAGCCCTGGCTCATGTCGCCGTGCAGCGCCTTGACGTCGAGGCCCTTGTCCTTCAGCGTCCGCTCCAGCCGCGAGGCGCCGATTTTGGTCCGGCAGAAGATGATCGCCTGCTCCGGCTCCTCGGAGCGCAGCAGCTCGATCAGCCGCGAGGCCTTCTCCTTCGCCGCCACCTCGACGAAGGCCTGTTCGATCGCGTCGACGGTCAACTTCTTCGGCGTGATCCGGATCGTCGTCGGGTCGTACATATAGCTCTCGGCGAGCTTCTGGATCGGCGGCGGCATCGTCGCCGAGAAGAGCGCCGTCTGGCGACCGCTCGGGCACATCCGCAGGATCTTCTCGACGTCCTCGATGAAGCCGAGATCGAGCATCTCGTCGGCCTCGTCGAGGACCACGTAGCGGGCGGCGGTGAGGACCAGCGAGCGGCGCGACATCAGGTCCATCATGCGACCGACGGTGGCGACGACGACCTGGGCGCCGGCCCGCAGCTGCGACTGCTGCGAGCGGATCGGGGCGCCGCCGAAGACGGCGACGATCTCGACATCGAGGTGCTCGGCGTAGGCGCGCAGCGCCTGCGTCACCTGGATGCAGAGCTCGCGGGTCGGGGTGAGGACGACCGCCTGCACCTCGTCGTCGGCGGGATCGAGGTACTGCAGCAGCGGCAGGCCGAAGGCGGCGGTCTTGCCGGTGCCGGTCTGCGCCTGGCCGATCACGTCGTGGCCGGCCAGCAGCTCCGGGATCGCCTGCTCCTGGATCGGCGTCGGCTCGGTGTAGCCGAGCTCGTCGAGCGCCTGCTGGATCTCCGGCGCCAGCCCCAGGTCCTTGAAGGCGGTCACTCAGCCGGCCCGGACACGGAAGCGGAGGAGGAGGCGCCTGACGGGTCGAGCAGGAGCTTGCCGGTCGTGCGGCGGGCGACCAGGTCTTCGTGGGCGCGAGCGGCTTCGGAGAGCGGATACACGTCGCCGACCGTCACCTCCAGCTCGCCGCTCGCCGCCATCGCGAGCAGCTCGCCGATCATCGGCGCGACGACCTCGCGCCGCATCAGCAGGTGCACGAGCCAGAAGCCGATCACCGCCTTGGAGCCGCGCAGCAGTCGCGCGGTCGAGACCTCGCGCTGCTCGCGCGAGGCGATTCCGAAGACGACCATCCGGCCCAGCGGCGCCAACGCCGAGAGCTCGGCGTCGAAGGCCTCGCCGCCGCTCATGTGGAGGACGGCGTCGACCCGCTGGCCGTCGTTGGCGGCGAGGATCGCCTCCTTCAGATCGTCGGAGCGCGAGTCGACGGTGGCGTCGGCGCCGAGCCGCTCGACCAGCGCCCGCTTCTCCTCGCTGGAGGCGAGCCCGATCACCTTCGCCCCCGCCCGCTTGCCGAGCTGGACGGCGAGTGAGCCGGTGCCTCCCGCGGCCGCCTCTACGACCAGGGTCTCCCCCGCCTCGACGCGGGCGCAGCGGCTGACCAGCGCCATCGCGGTAAGCCCCTGCAGCAGCAGCGCCGCGGCGCGGTCGTCGTCGACCTCGTCGGGCACCGGGACCAGCAGCGCCTCCGGCACGGCGACCTTCTCGGCGTAACCGCCGCCGGCGAGGAGCGCCGCCACGCGGCGCCCGTCGGGCGTGCGACCGCTCACCTCGCCGCCGGGAATCAACGGCAGGGTCTGCTCGGCCAAATAGTCGTTGCGGGTCGCGTGGGTATCGGCAAAGTTGATCCCGCTCCGAGCAACCTCGACCAGGACCTCCCCCTCCCCCGGCTCAGGATCGGGCAGATCCACGTACTGGAGCTTCTCCGGCCCCCCGAACTCCTCTATCTGGATCGCCTTCACGGCGGCGAACCATAGTCGCCGGAGGAAATCCCGCTCTCGCCCCTGGGAAGACCATCGGGCGTCAGCGCTTCGGACGGCGGGGATCTGCCGTCCCTCGGAAGAGAGGTAGGGGTGTCGATTCCGCGCGCGGCGGTCTCTTTTTCGCTCGACAGAGCTCAGCGAGTGCCGCATGCCTCCCAGCGAAAAAGGCAGCGCGCGGGAACGACACCCCTGCCTCTCCCTCCCCCAAGGCCAGCAGATACCCTCCGCCCATGTCGCTCACCGTAGTCGGCTCAATTGCATTCGATTCGGTCAAGACCCCCTTCGGCGAGCGCGACCGGATGCTCGGCGGCACCGCCGTCCACTTCTCGCTCGCGGCCAGCTTCTTCACCGAGGTGCGGCCGGTCGGGCCGGTCGGCGAGGACTTCGGCGCCGCCGAGTTCGAGGTGCTGGAGAGTCGCGGCGTCCACACCGGCGACATCGAGCAGGTCGAGGGCGGCCGCTCGTTCTTCTGGCGCGGCCGCTACGACTACGACCTCAACGTCGCCCACACCGAAGACACCCAGCTCGGCGTCTTCGGCGAGTTCGAACCGAAGCTCTCGGAGGAGTCGAAGGGGGCCGACGTCCTCTTCCTCGCCAACATCCAGCCCGACCTGCAGCGCCAGGTCCGCGCCCAGTGCGGCGACGCCCGCTTCTGCGCGCTGGACTCGATGAACCTCTGGATCGACACGGCCAAGGACTCGCTGCTGGCGGCAATCGCCGAGGTCGATTGCGTGATCGTCAACGACGCCGAGATCCGCCAGCTGACCGGCGAGTCGAACCTCGCCCGCGCCGCCCGGGCGGTGATGGAGCGCGGGCCGCGGGCGGTCGTCGCCAAGCAGGGCGAGTACGGGGCGGCGCTGTTCACCGAGGACACCTTCTTCGCCCTGCCGGGCTTCCCGCTCGAGGACGTGCGCGACCCGACCGGCGCCGGCGACAGCTTCGCCGGCGGCTTCCTCGGTTACCTCGACAGCCACGAGGGGGAGATCGACGAGTCGAGCCTGCGGCGGGCGATGGGCTACGGCACCGTGCTCGCCTCCTTCAACGTCGAGGAGTTCGGCACCGAGCGAGTGGCGCGCCTCACCCGCGAGGAGATCGATCAGCGCTTCGGCGACCTGATCGCGATGACCCGCTTCGAGCCGCTGCCGGCGGCGGCCGAGTAGGCGCGCGCAAGCCGTCTCGCCTTATCCGAAGCGTCACAGACCGGGCGATCCGAGCTGCGATACTGCGCCTCCAGTCTTGAACGCCGAGCTCGAGGAGGGGTGATGGCCACCGAGCAACAGACGAGTGACGCAGCTGCCGACGGAGGGGCAACCACCGGCTCGGACTCGCTCACGGTCACCGACAACCGCACCGGGCGCAGCTACGAGCTGCCGATCTCCGACGGGACGGTGCGGGCGATGGACCTGCGTCAGATCAAAGTCGACGAGGACGAATTCGGGCTGATGGCCTACGACCCGGCCTTCACCAACACCGCCTCGTGCCGCTCGGCGGTCACCTACATCGACGGCCAGGCCGGCATCCTCGAACACCGCGGCTACTCGATCGAGCAGCTCTGCGAGCGCTCCAGCTTCCTCGAGGTCGCCTACCTCTTGATCTTCGGCGAGCTGCCGACCGGCCCGCAGCTCGATCGCTGGACCTACGACATCACCCACCACACCTTCGTGCACGAGGACCTGAAGCACTTCTTCGAGGGGTTCCGCTACGACGCCCACCCGATGGGGATGCTGCTCGCCGGTGTCGGCGCGCTCTCCACCTTCTACCCGCAGGCGAAGAAGATCGACGACCCGGAGGAGCGCTACATGGCGGCGGTGCGCCTGATCGCCAAGATGCCGACCCTGGCGGCCTTCTCCTACCGCCACAACATGGGGCTGCCCTACGTCTACCCCGACAACGACCTCACCTTCCCCGAGAACTTCCTCTCGATGATGTTCAAGAAGACCGAGGTCAAGTACGAGCCGGACCCGCGGCTGGCGCGGGCGCTCGACGTCCTCTTCGTCCTCCACGCCGACCACGAACAGAACTGCTCGACCAACGCCGTGCGCGGCGTCGGCTCCTCCGACGTCGACCCCTACTCGGCGGTGGCGGCCGGCGTGGCGGCGCTCTACGGGCCCCTCCACGGCGGCGCCAACGAGGCGGTGCTGAGGATGCTGCGGCGAATCGACTCGGTCGACAACATCCCCGGCTTCCTCGAGCGGGTGAAGGGGCGCGAAGAGAAACTGATGGGCTTCGGCCACCGCGTCTACAAGAACTACGACCCGCGGGCACGGGTCATCCAGCAGCACATGGAGGAGGTATTCGAGGCGACCGAATACAACTCGCTGGTCGAGATCGCGCGCGAGCTGGAGAAGCGGGCACTCGACGACGAGTACTTCACCTCGCGCAAGCTCTACCCCAACGTCGACTACTACTCGGGGATCATCTACGAGGCGCTCGGCGTCCCCACCGACATGTTCACGGTGATCTTCGCGATCCCCCGCACGGCGGGCTGGGTCGCGCAGTGGATGGAGATGAAAGACGATCCTGAGCAGAAGATCGCGCGGCCGCGCCAGATCTACACCGGTGAGCGCGAGCGGGACTACGTGCCGCTGGGGGAGCGGGAGGGGCCAGACAAAATCGTCGGGCCGCCGGCGCGTCGCCCGAAGCGGCCCAGACGAGGGGCGTAGCGAGTGAGGGGTGCGGGCATCGCTCTCCCGCGCTGCCTTTTTCGCTGTGAGCATTGCCTCACTCGCTGAGTTCAGTCGAGCGAAAAAGAGACCGCCGCGCGGGAGATCGACACCCGCACCCCTCTTTCCCGGAACGTCCATCCGCTCCGCAGAAGCAACCCCCTGAAAGCGTTCCCTTCCCAGCCTGCCCCGAAGGACGACACCTCTCCCGAGGGCCTACGCTGCAACCGATGGCAACGTGGAAGCTCACGGTGCGCAACGGGTCCGAGGTGGCGCACGAATCCTTTGACGATTTGGATGAGGCGGTGGCCGAGATGCGGCGCCGGGCTTTGGAGATTCGGGCGGAGGGGCCGGCTCGGCCGGTGTCGGCGCTGCGGGACTACTTGCCTGGGGACCAGGTGCGGGCGCGGTTGCAGCTCTCCGGTAGGGGGTTGCTGCGCAAGCCGGTTGCCGGGGTCGACGTGCGCGGGGACGGGACGTTCGTCCCTTACCGGGGTGGCGTCAGGCGCGAAGAGCTGGACCCGACCGAGCACGACACGCCGTTCGATCTGGTGCGCGAGACTCTGGAGGCGGCGTAGACGCCGCGTGGCGACTTTTACCCCCTATAGGACGTAAAAGTCGCCACACGATCCGATGAACGAGACGCAGACCGAGATTCCCAAGGGCAGCTACGCGGCGGGGCGGCGGCTGAAGCTGCCGGCCGGTGCCGAAGCGCCGTATACCGTCTTCGTCAACGGGGTCGAGCAGCACGAGGGGGTCGACTACGAGGTGCGGGCTGGCGAGCTTGTCTTCAAGCGGGAGATCGTCAAGGAGAAGGTCGGCGCCGGTCGCTGGCTGGCGATGTACCTGGGCCTCTTCGGCACCTACCGCAAGAACGAGACGATCGACCTGCAGTTCCGCCGCGGCGGCAAGGTCGAGCTGCTCTCCGACCTGCCGGTGAGCCGATGAAGATCGGCTTCCTCCTGCTCGCCGACCACAGCGAGGCCGTCAACGGCAAGCTCTACATGACCGGCGGCGGCTGGAACGTGCTCCGCTTCCCCGAGCTGCCGCACGAATGGGGCTTCCATATCGCCTTCGGGATCGACGTCGGCTGGGACGAGACGAATCAGCGCCACAGCCTGCAGTTGAACATCCACGATCCCGATGGGGTCGAGCTGGGCGAGGGTTTCTCGGCGGAGTTCGAGACCGGTCGCCCGCCCGGGATGCCGGCCGGCCAGGAGCAGCGCCTGGTGATGTCGATCGGCACCCGCACCACCTTCTCCACCGCCGGCCCCCACGCCGCCATCGTCCACGTCAACGACGAGGAGCTGGGCCGCGCCCGCTTCTACCTCGCCGAGGGCGTGCCGCAGGGCCCGGAGATGGAAGTCGGCTAACCGCTGCGACGGGGCGAGGCCGTGCTCAGTGGAAGACGTAGAGCAGCAGGAACGCCACCGTGACGAAAGAGGCACCGGCCGCGATCATGCCCTTGTCCTGAGAGACCATTGCCGCGATCGAGCGGTCGTCGGCGCGGTCGTAGATCAGGTAGAGGTAGCGGAAGATCCCGTAGACCATCGGCGGGATCGTCCACATCATCTCGTTGCCGACGATCGGCGAGTCGACGGCGTAGATCGAGTAGCTGATCACGGTGCCGGTGGTCACGAGCGCCACCATCTGGTCGAGGAACGGGAGCGAGTAGTGCTCCAGCACCGGGCGACTGCTGGTTCCCTGGTGCAGCTCGGAGACGGCCTCCTGCCGCCGCTTGGTGAAGCCGAGGAAGAGGGCGATCATGCCGGTGCAGAGCAGCAGCCATTCGGAGGCGTGCGCGTCGACCGCGCTGGCGCCGGCGGCGACGCGGAGGATGAAGAGGCCGGCCAGGACCATCACGTCGACGATCACGATCTGCTTCAGGCCGAGGCTGTAGGCAACCTGGGCGATCCCGTAGCCGACGACCATCAGGCCGACCTCCCAGTTGACCGTGGCGAAGGCGAGCGCGATCGCCGCCAGGGCCAGCAGCGGCGCGATCGTCTTCGCCGCGCCCTCCGACAGCTCGCCGGCCGGCAGCGGCCGGAAGCGCTTCTTCGGATGATTGCGATCGAGCTCGACGTCGACCAGGTCGTTGACGTAGTAGCCGGCGCTGGAGATGCCGCAGAAGGCGACGAAGGTCAACATCGCCTCCAGCACCGCCCCCGAGTCGCTGAACTTGCCCGAGAAGATCAGCCCGGCGAAGACGAAGACGTTCTTGATCCACTCCTGCGGCCGCGCCGTCTTCAGCGCCGCCCGCAGCGGCGAGCGCCGCGGCGCGACGGGCTCAGCCGGGTCGGCGGGAATGGTCGGGTGCTCTGAGGTGATCGTGCCCATTGCGGTGTCGCGGGAGGGTAGCGCTCACTCCGGGTCGATCAGGACGCCCGGGTTGAGGATGCCGGCCGGGTCCAGCTCGGCCTTGGCGGCGCGCAGGGCGGCGGCGAATGGGTCCGGGCGTTGGCGGTCGTACCAGGGGCGATGGTCGCGGCCGACCGCGTGATGGTGGGTGATCGTGCCGCCGCCCTCGATCACCGCCTCCGAAGCCGCCGCCTTGATCTCGTCCCACTGCTCGACCTCGCCGCCCCGAACCGCCGGGGCCATCACCGTGAAGTAGGGGGCGGGCCCGTCGGGATAGACGTGGGTGAAGCGACAGCTGACCCGGGGCGCGCCCGGGCCCTCGCGGGGCGCGCCGCAGACCTCGGCGACCCTTGCCCGCGCCGCCTCCATCGCGGTGGCGTGGAACTGCTCGAAGCGGTCCCAGGTGATCGCCGTCTCGAAGGTGTCGGAGAGGACGCCGCAGGCGACGAAGGTGTCGCGCAGGTAGGGCGCGAAGAGAAAGGCGTTGCGCCAGGCCCCAACGGCGCCGCCGTCCTGCTCACCGTCGGTGGGCCGATTTGTCAACTCCGGGTTGACTTTTCGGCCCGTCGGCGGGTTGTTGGGGGTGCCGCCGTGCTCGCGGGCGATGGCGAGGGCTTCGGCCATCGGCGCGTCGACGGGGTGATGGGCGGACTCGAAGCCGAGCACGAGCAGGCTCTTCTCGCCGCTGCCGGCGCCGGTCGTGCCGGCCTCGAGCGCATCCAGCAGGCGGCAGTTGGCCGGGTGCAGGCCGGACTGCGAAATCTCGCGCACGGCCGCGGCGGCTGCCAGGAAGTCGTCGAACTCGACCCCGCAGGAGAGCTTGAACTCGGGACGCGGGCGGACCCTGACCCAGGCCTCGGCGATCGTGCCGAGGATGCCCTCGGAGCCGATCAGGGCCCGGTCCGGCGAGGGGCCCGCGCCAGAGCCCGGCAGCCGGCGGCTCTCCCAGGTTCCGCGCGGCGTGATCGCCCGCACCGACTCGACCAGGTCGTCGATGTGCGTGTGAAGGGTCGCGAAGTGGCCGCCGGCGCGGGTCGCGATCCAGCCACCCAGGGTCGAGTACTCGAACGACTGCGGGAAGTGACGCAGGGTGAGGCCGTGCTCGCGCAGCTGGTCCTCCAGAGCGGGACCGGTCGCGCCGGCCTGGATCCGCGCCGCCAGCGAGGTCGCGTCGACCTCCAGCACGCGGTCCAGTCGGCGCAGGTCGAGCGAGACGAAGGGACGCTCGCCGAGCCGGCCCTCGACCCCGCCGACGACGCTGGTGCCGCCGCCGAAGGGGATGACCGCCGCCCCCTCCGCCTCGGCCCAGCCCAGCACCGACTCGATCTCGGACTCGTCGCGGGGGAGGGCGACCAGGTCCGGTGGGTTCTCGAACTCGCCCCGGAACCCCCGCACCACGTCGCGGTACGCCTTGCCAAGCGCGTGGCTGACCCGCTCGTACTTCGTGTCGGTGAACAGATCGCCGAGATCGGCCGGGGCCCGGAGGCGCGAGGCACGGATCTCAACCCCCTCCAGAGGAACGGGGTCCTCGGCCTCGCCGCCGAACCCGAACCGCTCCCGGATCCCGGTCGCCGCGGCCTCGACCTCAGCCCGCGGCGGCTGCTGGTCCTCGTACCCCCAGCCCCAGTGCTTTCGCCTTCGCGCCGTCACCGCTCGGCGCCCCCATCCCGGCTCAGCAGAGGATCCGCTTGTGATGGATCCTCACCTCGTAGAGGTCGCGGGGAGCGCGCGCGATCGTCACCCAGGAGCAGCTGCCTTCGGGCATCGTCAGCGTCGAGAGGCAGTCGACCCGGTGGTCGGATTTGCGACGGCAGGCGGAGACACGCCAGTTCCGGCAGCCTTCGGTCTCGGCGCAGACCTCGGCGGTGAAGCGTTTGATGTCGGTCTTGGCGATGCCGTAAGGCAGCTTGTGCGCCTCCGCCACGCCCGCCAAGAGCAGAAGCCCGAGAGCCGCCGCGATGACCACCTTGATCCTCATCACCAGTGAACCCCTTTCATCAGGTGCGCGAAGGCGACCGCCTCGGTGGTCGGTGCCTTGTCCGGCGCCTCGTCGGTCTTCCCCTTCGCCGCCTGCGACTCCGGGAAGAGCTTGTAGGCGGTGTTGAGGATCCTGTCGCTGACACTCGGCGCGATCGCGTAGAGCAGCTCGCCGAAGGTGCCGAGGCGGGTCGCGACCTTCTTCGGCCGGCCGACCATCGCTCCGGCGATCATCTCGGCGGCCTCCTCCGGCGTGATCGCCGGGAACATGTCGTACATCCGGGTCGGCGCGATCATCGGCGTCCGCACCAGCGGCATGTGGATCGTCGTGATGTGGACGCCGTCGTCGAAGACCTCGGAGGCGATCACGCGGCCGAAGGCGTCGAGCGCCGCCTTCGAGGCGACGTAGGCGGAGAAGCGCGGCGGGTTGGTCTGCGTCCCGATCGAGCTGATGTTGATGATGTGGCCCGACTTGCGCAGGCGCATCGAGGGCAGCAGGGCGAGGATCAGGCGCACCGCCCCCAGGTAGTTGAGCTGGATCGTCCGCTCGTAGTCGTGGAAGCGGTCGTAGGAGAGGCCGACCGAGCGGCGGATCGAGCGACCGGCGTTGTTGACGAGGATGTCGACCTGGCCGTGGTAGGCCAACACCTCCTCCGCCATCCGCTCGACGTCCTCGATTTCGGACATGTCGCAGCGGTGGATGTGGGCGATGCCCCCGGCGCGCTCGATCTCCTCTTTCGTCTCCTCCAGCTTCTCGACCGAGCGGGCCACCAGCAGCACGGTCGCGCCGGCGTCGGCGACCTTGACCGCGGTGGCCTTGCCGATCCCCGACGAGGCGCCGGTGACGAGCACGACCTTGCCGCGCACAGCCGCCGAGAGCGAACGGTCCCTGAACAGGTCGGGGTCGAGGTTGCGCTCCCAGTAGTCCCAGACGCGGGCCGCGTAGGACTCGAGCGGCGGCGCCTCGATCCCGGAGCCGGCCAGCGCCGCCTGGGTCTCGGTCGAGTCGAAGCTGGTGGGGTAATTGACGTAGTTGAGGACTGCGGGCGGGATGTCCAGCTGCTCGAGGGCGATCTTCGCCGCGCGCTTGGCTGGGGGGAACAGCCGCAGGCCGCTGCGGACGAGGTTCGTCGCCGGGTCGGTCACGCCGGAGTCGAGCCGCAGCGCCGCCTGCGGCGCGTCCGCGGCGTGCGCGAAGAGGTTGATCGCCTCGCCGGCCGTCTTCGGGTTGGGGTCGGTGAGGTGGAAGGCACGGCCGTCGAGGCCGGGCTTGTGGGCGATGTGGTCGATCGCGTCGGCGACGAAGTCGACAGGGACGATGTTGATCTCGCCCCCCTCGACGCCGATCGCCGGCAGCCATGACGGCAGCACCCGGCGCGCCCGCTGCAGCAGCTTGAAGAAGTAGTAGGGCCCGTCGACCTTGTCGATCTCGCCCGTGCGCGAGTCGCCGACGACGATGCCGGGCCGGTAGACGCGCCAGGGGCGGGTGCACTCCTCGCGCACGACCCGCTCGGACTCGTGCTTGGTACGGAAGTAGGGATGGGTGTCGAGGTTCTGGGCCTCCTCGAACATGTCCTCGCGCCAGACCCCGCGGTAGAGGCCGGCGGCGGCGATCGAGCTGACCTGGTGGAAGCAGCGGGCCTCGATCGTCCCCGCCAGTTCGACCGCGTGGCGGGTCCCCTCGACGTTGGCGATCTCCTGCGCTTCGGCGTCGGCCGCCATGTCGTAGATCGCGGCCAGGTGGAAGAAGTGGTCGACGGTGCCGCGCAGGGTCAGCAGGTCCTCCTCGGAGACGCCGAGGCCGGGCTGCGAGAGGTCGCCGGCGATCGGCACGACCCGCGCTCCGTCCGCGCCCCAGGCGGTGCGCAGCTCCTCCAGCCGGCCCCGCGATCCGGCCCGCACCAGGGCGAAAACCGTCCCCTCCCGCCGCAGCAGTCGCTCGACGAGATTGCGGCCGATGAATCCGGTGGCTCCGGTGAGGAAGTAGTTCATCGCTCTTTCATACACTCATTCCAGGAATGGCGCAAACGGCGACCGTGCAGATCCAGATGCCCGAGATGGGCGAGTCGGTCACCGAGGGCATCGTTCTCGAGTGGCACGTGGCGGAGGGGGACTTCGTCAACGAGGGGGATACGGTCGTCGAGGTTTCGACCGACAAGGTCGATGCTGAGGTGCCGGCGCCGGCCGATGGGGTCATCACGAAGCTGTTGGCGGCGGTGGATGATGAGGTTCCGGTGGGTCAGCCGCTGGCTGAGATGGAGCCGGGCGAGGGTTCCGCCGAGGGACCGGGCGATCGGCCCGCGGGTCCTGTCGAGGGGGATGGCACCTCGTCCTCGCAAGCTGCGGGCGAGGAACCATCCCCCACGCCACCCACGGGAGAAGCGGCTGAACAGCCAGGCGAGACCAACGGTGGCGGCACTCAGCAGGCGGCAGGTGCCGACGGTGTCCGAGCTACCCCCGTCGCCCGGCGCGTGGCGGCGGAGAACGGTGTCGACCTGTCTTCCGTGAGTGGGAGTGGGCCCGGGGCGAAGGTGACGAAAGAGGACGTGCTCGCAGCTGCGAACGGGGGAGGAGCTGGCGAGGTCAAGGCGCTTCGGGGGCCGGCGGGGATGTTGGCTCAGGCGATGGGGGAGAGCCGGGAGGTTCCTACGGCCACCTCGTTCCGGACGGTTGCGGTGGACACGTTGGATGCGAAGCGGAAGACGCTGAACTCGGCTTTGAAAGAGCGGGGGATGAAGGTCTCCTTCACCCACCTGATCGCCTGGGCGATCGTGCAGGCGGCGCGGGAGTGGCCGGTGATGACGCGTGTCTTCGAGGAACGCGACGGCAAGCCGGTCGCGATCGAGGGCAGCCCGGTCAACCTCGGCATCGCCGTCGACGTCGAGCGCAAGGACGGCTCGCGCAGCCTGATGGTGCCGGCGATCAAGGGGGCCGATGGCCTCGACTTCTCCGCCTTCCACTCCCACTACGAGGATCTGATCACGAAGACGCGGGAGAACCGGCTCAGCGCCGACGACTTCCAGGGGACGAACATCTCGCTGACCAACCCGGGCGGCATCGGCACCGTCGCCTCGGTGCCTCGGCTGATGAAGGGCCAGAGCGCGATCGTCGCCGCCGGCGCGATCGCCTACCCGCCGGAGTGGGCCCACGCCTCGCCGGAGCGGTTGCGCCAGCTCGGCGTCTCGAAGACGATGACGCTGACCTCGACCTACGACCACCGGGTCATCCAGGGAGCCGAGTCGGGCGCCTTCCTGCGCCGGATCGAAGAGCTGCTGGAAGGCAGAGACGGGTTCTACGAGTCGGTCGCCGCCGACCTCGGTCTCGACCCGACGCCGCTCTCCACCGCCCATCCCGCCGCGGCGTCGGCGCCGCCGCTCGGCGCGGTGCCCGCCCCCGCCTCGCCCACCCAACCCGACGAGGAGCTGCTGCAGGCGGTCCAGGCAGCGACCTCGCTGCTGAAGGGCTACCGCACCCACGGCCACCTCGCGGCGCGGCTCGACCCGCTCGGGAGCGAGCCGAAGGGCGACCCGGCGATTCAGCCGGAGCGGCTCAACCTGACGCCGGAGCTGATGGCGCGCATCCCCGCCTCGATCCTCCGCATCGGCGTCCCCGGCGAGACCCTGCTCGAGGTGCTGCCGCGGATGCGCGAGGCCTACTGCGGCACGATCGCCTACCAGTTCGAGCACCTCTCCTCCCATCAACAGCGCACCTGGCTGCGCGAGATGGTCGAGACCGGCGCCCACCGGCAGCCGCTCGCCGAGGACGAGAAACGGCGCCTGCTGAACCGCCTGATCGACGTCTTCGAGTTCGAGCGCTTCGTCGAGAAGGCGTACCTGGGGCAGAAGATCTTCACGATCGAGGGGCTCGACGCGATCGTGCCGATGCTCGACGAGCTGGTCACCCTGGCCGGACGGGCGGGAGCCGAAGAGGTCGTCTTCGGGATGGCCCACCGCGGCCGCCTCAGCGTCCTCGCCCACAACCTCGGCCGCTCGGTCGAGTCGATCCTGGCCGAGTTCGAGGGATCGAAGCAAATCGAGCAGGTGAAGGCAGTCGCCGCGATCCCCCACGGCGGCACCGGCGACGTCAAGTACCACTACGGCCACCAGGGCATCTACGAGAACAGCGACGGCGAGAAGACCGCGGTCCGCCTCTACCCCAACCCCAGCCACCTCGAGTTCGTCAACCCGGTGGTCGAGGGCGCCACCCGCTTCATCCAGTCCGACCTCGACGGCGCCAAGCTGGAGCACAACCCGAAATGCGCGGTTCCGGTCCTCCTCCATGGCGACGCCGCCTTCCCCGGCCAGGGGGTGGTGGCGGAGACGCTCAACCTGCAGGCGCTGCGCGGCTACACGACCGGCGGCACGATCCACATCATCCAGAACAACCAGGTGGGCTTCACGACCGATCCCGAGGACGCCCGCTCGACTCCCTACGCCGCCGACATGGCGAAGGGGTTCAACATCCCGATCGTCCACGTCAACGCCGACGACGTCGAGGCCTGCTCGGCGGCGATCCGGCTGGCGATGGCCTACCGCGAGCGTTGGGCGCGCGACATCGTCATCGACGTGATCGGCTACCGCCGCTACGGCCACAACGAGACCGACGAGCCCGCCTACACGCAGCCGAAGATCGCCGCCCAGATCAAGGCTCATCCGCCGGTCTCCGAGATCTACGCCGAGAAGCTGATCGGCGAGGGCGTGGTCGCCGCCGAGGACGTCGAGCGAACCAGAAAGGCGCGCCACGACGAGATGTCGGCGGCGCTGAAGGACCTGCGTCACAAGATGGAGCTGGGCGAGTACGAAGACCCGACGGTGACGACCTCGACCACCGGCGAGCTCGACCGCACCGCCAGCCCGCCGGTCGAGACGGCGGTGCCGCAGGACCGGTTGCGCGAGCTGAACCGGGCCCTGGTTGAGGTGCCGGAGAGCTTCACGATCCACCGCAAGCTGCGCAAACCGCTGGGCAAGCGCGAGGGGGCGCTGGAGGAGGGCGGAATCGAGTTCGGCCACGCCGAGGCCCTGGCCTTCGCCTCGCTGTTGACCGAGGGCGTCCACATCCGCCTCACCGGTCAGGACACCGAGCGCGGCACCTTCTCCCACCGCCACCTCGTCCTCCACGACGAGAAGACCGGCCTCCCCTACTGCCCGATGCAGAACCTCGAGGGCGCCACCGCGCCCTTCGAGCTCTACAACAGCCCGCTCTCGGAGATCGCCTGCCTCGGCTTCGAGTACGGCTACTCGGCCGCGACCCCGAACGCGCTCGTGCTCTGGGAGGCGCAGTACGGCGACTTCGCCAACGCCGGCCAGGTGATCATCGACACCTTCATCGCCTCCGGCGAGGCGAAGTGGGGCCAGACCAGCCGCATGACGCTGCTGCTGCCGCACGGTTACGAGGGCTCGGGCCCCGAGCACTCCAGCGCCCGCATCGAGCGCTTCCTGGCGCTGGCGGCGGAGGGCAACATCCGCATCGCCAACCCCAGCACCGCCGCCCAGTACTTCCACCTGCTGCGCCGCCAGGCGCTGATCCGCAAGCCGCGGCCGCTGATCGTCTTCACGCCGAAGGGGCTGCTGCGGCTGGACCGGGCCGCCGCCTCACCGCAGGAACTGGTCGAGGGGCACTTCCGCTTCATCCTCGACGACCCGGCCGCGGCCGAGCGCCGCGAGAAGGTCGAGCGCCTGGTCCTCTGCACCGGCAAGGTCTTCTGGGACATCGACGGCAGCGAGCGCCGCGAGGCGGCCGAGAATGTCGCGATCGCCCGCGTCGAGCTGCTCTACCCGTTCGCGAAAGAGCAGCTGGGTGAGACGATCGCCTCCTACCCGAACCTGAAGGAACTGGTCTGGACGCAGGAGGAGCCGCGCAACATGGGCGCCTGGAAGGTGATGTCCCGGCGCCTGCCGGAGGTGCTGCCGGAGGGAGTCGAGCTCGGCTACGTCGGCCGGCCGACCCGGGCCAGCCCGGGCGAGGGCTACTCGGTCGCCCACGCGCGTGAGCAGGAGCGGATCGTCCTCACCGCACTCACTCCCGGCGCCTGATGCGCAAGCCCGTCCCGGGACGCCTTTTCGTCTGGGTCAAGCGCCTCTCCTGGCTGGAGCTGGCGGTGTTCGCGGGCCTGCTCGTGTTCTGGCTGGCGCCGGGATTCGAGACCGAGACGATGGTCTTCGGCTGGGCGCACGGCCTCGGCTTCATCGCCCTCTGCATCCTGATCTGGGTCGCCGCGGTGCGGCGCGAGGCGCCCTACGCGCTGCTGGCCGCGACCCTGACCCCGGTCGGGCCGGTCGGGAGCGTGATCGGCATCGAGCTGATCGAGCGGCGCGGATGGGGCGTGGCCGAATCCCCGCAAAAGGCCGCGGGTTCGCCATAGATAAGTCAAAATACCTTGACCCAGAGGCCAGGACGCGGTATAGCTAGACACTGACTGTTCCTTTCGGGCAGTCCCGCCTGCAGGGAACGGCGCGCGTCGGCATCCCTCCCTGGCTACCGACGCAGGTGCAGTGAGGGTCGCGCGGACCCCCTGCCTCCCGCGGCCCTCCTGTACCGCTCTTGCGGGGTGGAGGCGTCCCGAAAGTCTGTGGCGCGCATCTGGCGGCGGCGGACACGGCGCGATGCTGCGTCCTCAGTCGGCC
>DASVWY010000140.1:0-3863 GCA_036392975.1 Solirubrobacterales bacterium
CGACGCCGACGCCGCGCGGGCGGCGATCGACACCCTTGCCGGCTCGCTGGGGCTCGGCGAGCTGGAGACCGCCGAAGGCATCGTCAGGGTCGCCAACCAGGAGATGGTGCGAGCGCTGCGCGTCGTCACCGTCGAGCGCGGAGTCGACCCACGCCGCTTCGCCCTGCTGCCCTTCGGCGGCGCCGGCCCGATGCACGCCGCGGCGATCGCCGGCGAGCTCGGCATCGATCGGATCCTCTGCCCCCGGGCGGGAGGCGTCCTCTCGGCGCTGGGCCTCTGCGCCTCCGATCGTCGCCGCGACACCGCCCGCACGGTGATGCTGAGCGGGATCGACTTCAGCGCGGCGCGAGTCGCGGCGGAGGTCGATGAGCTGACCGCCCGCCTCGGCGAGCCCGCCGGAGCAGAGGTCGAGGTCGTCTACGAGCTGCGCTACGCCGGCCAGGCCTTCGAGTTGCCGGTGCCGGGAAGCCCACGCCCCGACCCCGACTACCTGGCCGCTCGCTTCGAGCAGGCGCACGAGGAGCGCTTCGGGCACCGCGATCCCGAGGGCGAGGTCGTCCTCGTCCACATCCGCCTGGCGCTGGTCGCGCCAGGGCCCAGGCCGCGCCCTAGCGCCTCCGCCGGCGGAGGCATCGAGGAGGCAACCCGGCAAGTGCGCTTCGACGGCGAGTGGATCGAGACGCGAATCGTCCGCGGCGAGCCCGCCGCCGGCTTCGCCGCCGACGGCCCCGTCGTCTTCGAGCTCCCCGAGGCCACCTTCATCGTCCCACCCGCCTGGCGCGCCGAGGTCGACGCCACCGGCACCATCCACGCGGGACGTGCCGGTGATTGACCCACCGTATATGTGGTCAACTCCCGGCACGTCTTCGGGTCGGCGGGTTGGGGGGTGCCGGTGAACGGGCTCGACCCGGTCACGCTGCAGGTGATGATCGGCGGCCTGCGGGCGGCCTGCGACGAGATGGGGGCGGCGCTGATCCGCTCGGCCTACTCGGCCAACATCAAGGAGCGCCACGACTGCTCGACGGCGCTGTTCGACGCCAGCGGCGAGCTGGTGATGCAGGCGGAGCACATCCCCGTCCACCTCGGCTCGATGCCCGACGCCGTCGCGGCGATCCTGGGCGAGGAGCAGCGTCCCGGTGTTGCCTGGGTGCTCAACGACCCCTACCGGGGCGGCACCCACCTGCCCGACGTCACCCTGATCTCGCCCGTCTTCGTCCGTGGGGCGCTGCTCGGTTTCGCCGCCTGCCGCGCCCACCACGCCGACATCGGCGGCCCGACCCCCGGCGGGATGCCGGCTCGTTCGCGCACGCTGGACCAAGAGGGCGTTGTGATCCCGCCGACCAGGGTCGAGGATGGGGTTCTGGAAGATCTGGCCGCGCGGATGCGCGCCCCGCACCAGCGCCTGGCCGACTTCCGAGCCCAGCTCGCCGCCAACCGAATCGGGGAGCAGCGACTGGGCGAGCTGGCCGAGGGCAACGGACTCGACCGGCTCCGCGCCGGCATCGGCGAGATCCTCGCCTACGCCGAGCGCCGCACCCGCGCCGCTCTCTCGGCGCTGCCCGACGGCACCTACACCGCCGAGGACGTGCTGGAGGACGACGCGGACGACGAGCCACGGGACGTCTTCCTGCGGGTCGCGGCGACGATCGACGGCGACAGCCTCCGGCTCGACTTCGGTGGCACCGATCCGCAGGTCGACGGGAATCTCAACTGCCCGCTCTCGGTGACGAAGTCGGCCGCCTTCTTCGCCGTGCGAGTCCTCACCGACCCCGACGCGCCGCCCTCGGCCGGCGCCTACCGGCCGATCGAGACGGTCGCGCCGGAGGGCTGCCTGCTCAACGCGCGCCACCCGGCCGCCGTGGCCGCGGGCAACGTCGAGACCTCGAGCCGGGTCGCCGATCTCGTCATCTCCGCTCTCGCCGGCGCCCGCGCCGTTCCCGCGCAGGGGCAGGGAACGATGAACAACCTGACGCTCGCCAACGACGACTTCACCTACTACGAGACGATCGGCGGCGGCCAGGGCGCCTGCCCGGACGCCGACGGGCCGAGCGCGATCCACGTCGCCATGTCGAACACCCTCAACACGCCCGTCGAGGCGCTGGAGACGGAGTTCCCGCTGCGGGTGCGGGAGCTGGCGCTGCGGCGAGCCAGCGGCGGCAAAGGCCTGCACAGAGGCGGTGACGGCATCGTGCGGGAGATCGAGGCGCTGGCGCCGATGCGCTACACCCTGATCTCGGAGCGGCGCCGGCACCCGCCGCGCGGCGCCGACGGCGGTGGCGACGGGGCACCCGGCCGCAACCTGTTGAACGGCGAGGGCCTGCCCGGCAAGGCCGAAGGGGAGCTGCGGGAGGGGGACAGGCTGCGCCTGGAGACCCCTGGAGGCGGCGGCAAGTCAACAGAACCTTAAATTCGTCACAAAAGGCTTGGCGTTTCGGTTTGCCTCGTCTAGAATGCCCGCCTTGGGCGGGGCTTCCGCCTGGACGGGATCAGAGGCGCAACACCTCCCAGTCGCAGGTTCACCAGCCTTCCCAGGTACAGATCGATATGCCAATCGCGCTAAAGGAATGGGCAGTAACCGTGCGCGCTCTCGCTGAGGGCGAGCAGCTGCTTACCCTGCGCAAGGGCGGCATCCGCGAGGAGAACAAGCACTTCGAGCTCCAGCACGAGCGCTTCTTCCTCTACCCGACCTTCGACCACCAGCGGAACAACCTGGTCCGCGAGTCGCACCACCCGGAGCTGCGCCGCGCCCTCGAGGAGGGCGTATGGCCCGACGAGGAGCCGCCGCCGCGGGCGCTGCTCCAGGACGGCGGCATCCCGCAGCCCGACCGCGTGCGGCTGCGCTGCTGGGCCGAGGTGACCGACCACCTGACGATCGTCAACCCGCGCGTGGTCGACGAGCTCTCCCCCTTCTACGTCTGGACGCCCGACTACGCGGAGAAGCGGCTCAACTGGAAGCGGCGCCACCCGCTGCACATCCTGCTGCTGCGGGTCCACCGCATCCCCCGTCCCGTCACCGTCCGCGTCCACGACGAGTACCACGGCTGCCGCTCCTGGGTGGAAATCGACCGCGAACTGCCTTTCGAGGGCACGCCGGTGATGGCCGACGAGGAGTTCGACCGCGCCCGGGCGGAGATCCACAATCTCTGCACCGATGCAGAGCCTGCCCTGGTCTAAGGGCGTGAGCCTCGGCTCGTGCCCTGGGTAGAGACCGAATCTCTCAGCTTTACCGCCCGGCACGATAGCGGCGACACAGCCTTCGCCGAGCGCACGCTCGACCGCATGGAGGACCTGCGCCTGCGACTCGAGGACCGCTTCGAGACGGCGCCCGGCGGGGTGACGGTCGTCATCCACACCAACCCGGCCCTGCTGACGATGGCTCACCCGTTCCTGCCCGCGGCGCGCTGGTCCGCCGCGCCGGCGGGGCGGCGGTACCTGGCCGGCTGGGCGATGGCGAGCGAGCTGCATGTCCTCAACGACCTGCACGTGGAACGCCGCGCCGCCGGCGACGACTCGCGGGAGGCGCTGTGCGGCACCGCCGAGCGCCTCTACGCACAGCTCGTGGTCGCGGCCAACAATCCCGACCTGCCGCCCTCGTGGACGCCGCGCCGCTTCGCCCGCTACCTCAGCTGGGCCTGGCTCGTCGAGGGCGCCGCCCAGTACTTCGCTCGCCAATGCGGCCTCTACCGCGCCGCCGTGATCCGCCGCCTGCGCGAGAGCACCGGCCCCTCCTTCCCACCTTCGCGCCGCGACGCTGTGATCCTCGGCGGCACCCTCTTCGACCTGCTCGAGGCCGAACGGGGAGCGGAGGCCTGCGTCCGACTCGCGCTGCAGCTGCATCCGGAGGGCGCCCGCCCGACCCTTGA
>DASVWY010000141.1:0-3330 GCA_036392975.1 Solirubrobacterales bacterium
GGCCTGGAAAACGGCCAGGACGAAGTGTCGGGGGGCGTCGATCAGGCCGAAGACGAAGGGAGCGAGCGCAAGTCCGAAGCCGAAGACAAGCTCGACGACGCCAAGAAAGAGGCCGAAGAGGGGATCGAGAAGGCCGAAGAAGAAGTGGACCGCTACACGCCCTAGACGGGCGCCGGGACGGCGGAGCCGGCAATCGGCGCCGCCTCTTCGGCGAGATCCTGGCCGAGCGCCTCGACGACGCGTGGGTCGAACTGGGTGCCGGAGCAACGCCGCAGCTCGGCCAGGGCCTCGCTCGGGCTCAGGGCCGGCCGGTAGGGCCGGTGGGCGGTCAAGGCTGCAAAGGCAACCGCGACGGCGATGAGGCGGGCCCCGACCGGGATCCCCTCACCGGTCAGCCCGTCCGGATAGCCGCTGCCGTCGTAGCGCTCGGAGCTGGAGCGGACCAGGCCGGCCACCGACGCCAGCCCCGGCGCCGCGGCGATGATCCGCTCGCCATCGGCCGTGTGGCTGCGGATCATCGCCGTCTCCGCCTCGCTGAGCGGCGCTTCTTTTTCCAGCACCGATTCGGGCACGGCGAGCAGACCCACGTCCTGCAGCTCGGCCGCGAGCGCGATGTCGTCGATCTCGCCGAGCGTCATGCCGAGGCGCCGGCCCAGCGAGATCGCCCGGTAGACGACCGTGCGCAAGTGATCGCGCAGCTCCGGTCGGCGCGCGCTCAGCGCCGCCATCAGGACGGCGTGCGCCTGGCGCCGGGCGGAGCGCTGCTGGCGCTGCCGGTGCGCCTCGAGGCGCTGGCCCGCGAGCTGAAAGGCAACTTCGGGGTCCACGGTCTCGTCGGGAATCGCAACCTCTCCGTAGGAGCGGCCGATCGCCGGGTCCGCGTCCTGATCGCGCAACGAATCGGCGGCTGCCAGGATCACCTCGCCCCGCTGCCGCTCGTCGTAGGGCACGAGCGCGGCCAGGCGCGCCGTTCCGAAGCGGTAGACGAGCCCGCCCAACGGGCGCACCGCTTCGACCAGGCTCTGCGCCGATTGCCGCAGCAGCTCGTCTCCGGCCGCGTAGCCGAGGCGGTCGCGATAGGTCTGCAGGCCCTCCAGCTCGAGCAGAACCAGCACTCGGCGTTCGTCGGGCAGGGCCCTCATCGCCTCGATGTCGGCCTCGAGCTGGCGGCGATTGGGGAGTGCCGTGACGCGGTCGTTGAGCGCTTCGCGCTCCTGTTCTTCCAGCAGCTGCGACTGCCGCCGGTTGGTTTCCAGCATCCGCGCGAAAACGGTGACGATCAGGCCCAGGGTCAGCCAGAAGACGGCGTCGGTGACGCGCTGGTTGAGGTGGTTGTAGATGAGAAGGCCGATTCCCAGCACCGCAAAGACGAGCGGACCGGCGACCGAGCGCCAGCCGGTCGGGCCCACGATCGCATCCCAGAGGCGCCAGCCCACGGCTTCGATCGGCTGGACTACCAACATGCCGCCTCCATCGGCGGCGGGGGCTCGATTCGTAAGGGCCGCGGACGATTAGTCGAAGCGTCGGCACCACTCGCCCCGCAGCCGTTGCGTACCCTCGTTTCGTGGCCGACGAGTCGAAACCGGACGAATTCGAGGCCTTGGTTGCCGACGCGATCGACTCCCTCCCCGCGGACTTCCAGAAGCTGCTCGAGAAGGTCCCGGTGGTCGTCTCGGACCGCGGCTTCGAGGATCGCGCCTACGGCCAGTACTTCGGCGACGGGGTCGCCCGCGAAGGCTACGAGGACCGGATCGTCATCTACCGCGACACCCTCGAGCGCGACTTCGGCCACGACCGCGAGCTGCTGGCCCGGCAGGTCGAGCGGACCCTGCGCCACGAGCTGGCGCACCATCTCGGCTGGGACGAGCGAGGGGTGGGGGGTCTCGGCCTCTAACGGACGACGCAGTCGCGGGCCAGCGTCGTCGTCACCGTCTTCCCGTTGGCGAACGTGAAGCTGCCCCGGACGAAGTTGAAGAGCGCGCCGGGGAACCCGGCCGGGGCCGCGCAGCGAGCGCTGATGAAGCTGCGCGCCTGGCCTCGGTGACGGTAGCGGCGGCCGAAGGACAGCGAGAAGTCGGTGACATAGCCGAGGTCCGCCGCAAGCCTCGGGATCCGAGTCGTGAGAACCGTTCCGAAGGTCCCTTTGGAGGGGTGGTGAATGTGCAGGATCAGCACGAAGGTCACTTTGACCGGGGTCGAGCCGTAGATGTGGAGGGCGATCGCGGGGCGGCCGCGGGCGCGGGTGTTGAAGGCAAGCAACCTGCCCTCGACCGGAAACTCGAGGTCCGGAAAGTCGACGTTGGCGCCGAAGCCTCCCTTCCCGACCAGCGCCCCACGGCAGCGGGAGAGAGCCTCCTCAGAGGAGGTCGACTCCAACCGGCCGGGCTCGCAGACCGGCAGGCCCCGCGCCGAGAGTCGCCCGTGCCGATCGACCGCAAACGACATGCTGCGGAGCGGCGGCGGGCGCTCGCCGTCGGCGGTTCTGAGGCGGCCGCTGATGTCGACGGTCACGGGAACCTCTCGGTTGCGCGGCAACGCGTGGGGCGCGAACCGACCGTCGAAGGTGACGATCAGGTTGCCGACGCGTTCGGACTCGCCATGGGCGACTCCGCCGAGCAGCAGCGTCGCCCCACAGGCAATCGTTATCAGCGCCAGCTGCTTCATTGGACCACAGGGAAAGTGTATTCGGGCACGTTCGGGGTTCCGGTGGCTTGCGGTTCGGGGGCGTCCGAGGGCTAGAGTCCGGCCATGGCCGACGGCCCGCGCTTGATCGAGCTCTCCGAGGGAGATCGGTTCGCCGGCTACCGGATCGAGCGGCAGCTCGGGCGGGGCGGGATGGGGGTCCTCTATCTGGCTGTGGAGCCGGGGTTGGAGCGTCGGGTGGCGCTGAAGTTGATCGCCCCGGAGGCCGCGGCCGACGAGGTCTTCGCCCGCCGCTTCGCCGAGGAGTCGCGGATCGCCGCCTCGATCGAGCATCCCAACGTGGTGCCGATCTACGCCGCCGGAGAGGAGGACGGGATCCCCTTCATCGCGATGCGCTACGTCTCCGGCTCGGACCTGGGCAAGCGGATCTCCCGCGAGGGGCGCTTGCGGCCCGGCCTGGCCGCGGCCCTGATCGCCCAGGTCGGCAACGGGCTCGACGCGATCCACGCCGCCGGCCTCGTCCACCGCGACGTCAAGCCGGCCAACGTCCTGCTCGCCGGCACGGGCGGGGAGGACCACGCCTACATCACCGACTTCGGCGTCGCTCGCAACGTCGCGACCGAGTCGGGCCTGACCCAGACCGGACGCTTCGTCGGCACCCTCGATTACGTCGCCCCGGAGCAGATT
>DASVWY010000142.1:0-5702 GCA_036392975.1 Solirubrobacterales bacterium
CGGCGAGCCGCTGCGGCTGCAGGGCGTCGCCGCCAGTGAGGAGCGACGGCGGCAGGTGCAGGAGCTGCTGGCGAAGGTCGGGCTCAGGCCGGAGCATTACGACCGCTACCCGTACGAGTTCTCCGGGGGCCAGCGCCAGCGGATCGGGATCGCCCGCGCCCTCGCTCTGCGCCCGAAGCTGATCGTCGCCGACGAGCCGGTCTCCGCCCTCGACGTCTCGATTCGCGCCCAGGTGCTCGACCTACTCGCCCAGCTTCAGGACGAGATGGGGCTGAGCTATCTCTTCGTCGCCCACGACATCGGCGTCGTCCGCCACGTCTCGGACCGGATCGCGGTCATGCACGAGGGCAAGATCGTCGAGGAGGGCTCCGCCGAGCAGGTCTGCGAGCGGCCGCTGCACCCCTACACCCGCGGCCTGCTGGCGGCGGTGCCGGTACCGGACCCGGCGGAGGCGCGGGCGCGCCGGGCGGGCGCCGGCCTGGCCTAGGCGCGCACGACCTCGGCGCGCCAGACTGTGGGGCCGTGTCCCTGCCGCTGCAACCGCCGCTCGAGCCACAGCTGGCGCTGACCCGCAAAGCCCTCCCGGAAGGGGAGGAGTGGGCCTACGAGCAAAAGCTCGACGGCTTCCGGGCGATCGTCTTCGTCGACGGCGACGACGTCTACATCCAGTCGCGCGGCGCCAAACCGCTGGCCCGCTACTTCCCCGAGCTCAGCTTCGCCCCAGGGCGCTACGTGCTCGACGGCGAGCTGGTGATCCGCGACCGCGACGGTAACGTCGAATTCGACGCCCTCCAGAGCCGCCTCCACCCGGCGGAGTCACGGATCGAACTGCTCTCGAAGGAGATCCCCGCCGGTTACGTCGCCTTCGACCTGCTCGCCGAGGGGGACGAGTCGCTGCTGGAGACGCCCTTCGGGGAGCGCCGGGCGCGCCTGGAGGCGGTGGCGGAGCCACGCGGGATCGAGCTGAGCGTGCTGACGCCCGATGCCGAGCGAGCCGAGCACTGGCTGCGGACCACCGAGGGGACGATGGCCAAGCAGCTCGACGCCCCCTACGAAGCGGGCAAACGGCGCGGGATGGCGAAGGTGAAGCGGGAGCGGACGATCGATTGCGTTGTGCTCGGCTGGCGGCCGGGCAAAGAGGAGGGCACCGTCGGCTCGCTGATCCTCGGCCTCTACGACGGCGGCGAGCTGCGCCCGGTGGGCCACATCTCCGGCTTCAGCGCGGCGGCGAAACGGAGCTTGCGCGAGATGCTGGCACCGCTGGAGACGGGCGAGCGCGGCAGCGCGGAGCCGAGCCGGTGGGCGGGCGAGCGCGACCTCGAGTGGGTGGCGCTGCGGCCCGAGCTGGTGATCGAGGTCGGCTACGACCACGCGGCTTCGGGACGGATAAGGCACGGGACGCGGTTCCATCGGTTCAGGGACGACAAGGCGCCGACGGAGTGTCTGTTCGAGCACTTGGACGAAGGATGACGGCTAGAAGAGGGACTCTTGAGTTTGTGGGCCAGCGGGTCCTGTCACGGTTTTGGCACCACCACCCGGCAGACGCGCTTTCCTCCCTCTCCCGCGCCCCCAGCCGCGAACAACGCTCGTCACACTGCTTCGCTGCTTAGCTGGCAAGTAGGCGCGGCCGTTGGCGTATAGCTTTTCGTAGCGGGGGATCAGGTCGGGGCGTTTGGTTTCCAGCCAGGCGAAGAAGACGTCGCGAACCTCGTCGCGGAGGTGGAGGGCTACGCCGCCGAGGAAGGTGGCGCCGGCCTCGCGGGCGCGGTCGATTATCGGCTGCACCTGCTCGGGGGCGTCGTTGATGCCGGGCATCAGCGGGGCGATCAGGACGCCGGAGTCGATCCCCCGTCGCCGCAGCTCCGCGACCGCGTCGAGGCGTGCCGCGGGGCTGGGAGTGTGCGGCTCGGTCGCCCGCCATACCTCCTCGTCGATGGTCGGCACCGAGAGGTTGACCGAGACCGGCAACCGCTTCCCCATCCGCTCGTAGAGATCGATGTCCCGCAACAGCAGCGGCGACTTGGTCAGGACCGAGACCGGCGTCTCGGCCGCCTCCAGCGCCTCCAGGATCTCGGGCATCATCCGGTAGCGACTCTCGACCCACTGGTAGGGATCGGTGTTGGTCCCCAACGCCACCAGCTCGCGCCCCCAGCTCGGCCGCGCCAGCTCCGCCCGCAGCAGCTCCGGCACATTGACCTTGACGACGATCTCCCGCTCGAAGTCCCGCCCCGCGTCCATGTCCAGGTAGGTATGGGTCCTGCGAGCGAAGCAGTTGTGGCTGACGACGCCATTGGCGATGAAGTCCCCGGTTCCGGTCGTGATGTCGAACATCCGGATTCGGCGACCCAGCGGCTCGATCGCAACGACGCCCAGCCTCGCTGAGGACTTGAGAGCGATTCCGGCAATGGAGCGCTTGCGCGTGATAGCGGGGTCGATTCGCTGAAACAGCCGAAGCTGTTCACGCAACCCGCCGAGAAGCCGAACATTCCGTACTCCGTTTGCGCTGGGACGCTCGATGGTGCAGGTAAATCCCAGTCGGTTCAGAGCCGCCGCCGTTCGCTCGACAATCTCCGCATCTTTGTTCGAGATCCGCAGCGCCTCACTGCGGCATCCCTCGGCGTCGAAGATCCCAGCAAGGAAGCCGCGCGTCCACTCCAGGCTTGCTGAGTCAGGCCAGCGAATCAACTCGCGAATGCGCTCCACACCTTCGCGTGCCGACGTTCGAATCGCCTTCATGGATCTAAATCGCTCATCTCCGTTCAGGAACTGAAATTCGTCGGTTCTGATCCCGGCCTCCGCCAAGAATCCACGCGCCCTGACAAGGGCTTGCTCATCGGCTAATGCGAGTCGAAAGCGATGGACTTCGTAGTTGGTGCGTCCGGGGCGGTCATATGCATAGGAGCCAACATGGCCGTCCCCACGGATCAAGCCACAGAGATATCCACGGCGGTACTCGGCAGACTCCTCAGCCGTGCCGCCCAGGCTGCCAAGTCCCATTAGTTTGTTGCTGGGTGTGAGATGCGGGCGGCGGTTGCGTCCCTGCTCCGCACCGATTACATGCTTCCAGCCTCGACTCGTAAGGAAGCGATGGTCACCGCTCGCGATCAGCTCGGACCCATCTTCAAGGGTTACGCGGTAGGCCTCTTTGCGGGTCATCCAATGCGCTAGCACCCCGGTGATCTCGTAACGGCGATAGGAACCGCGACGAACCGTTCCGTAGAGCGCATCGCCCACCCGCACTTGCGCCAACGGCTTGGTCCGTCCGTCGGCCATGAGGATAGGCGTATCGCCGTGCAGGCAGTAAGAGCACGCGTGCGTGCATCCTCGATAGGGATTGACAGTCCAGTTGAAGCCGTAGCGCCCTCCGGGAACTCGATTCAGCGCCGACTTCGC
Source organism: Solirubrobacterales bacterium (assembly GCA_036392975.1). Lineage (GTDB taxonomy): Bacteria > Actinomycetota > Thermoleophilia > Solirubrobacterales > 70-9 > VRUE01. The sequence continues at coordinate 3,394 of DASVWY010000142.1, forward strand.
CCGCACCTCGTGAAAGCGGATCCCCATCGCCTCCGGCGCGTCGAAGGTCCGCACCACCGTCCCGTCGCCGACTCCCGGCAAGCGCAGATCGTTCTCGACTCGTTGCTCGTCCCAGCGCACGAACACATGTTCGCAAACGGCCCCGATGGGCTTTCGCTGAAGCCTTTTGCGCGCTATGGCCTGTAAAAGGCTTCAGCCAGCTACGACAGCTTGCCCTCGATCACGTAGCGGAGAACCGCCGCGACCTGCTCGGGGGTGCGGGCCGTCGCCTGGGCGGCGCGGTCGACCTCCTTCAGGGCGTGGTCGAGGTCGCTGTCGTGGAGGGTGACGATCGGCTTGCCGAGGGCGGCGGCGAAGCCTGCGTCGAAGGCGGCGTTCCACTGGCGGTACTTGTCGCCGAAGCGGACGACGACGACGTCGGCGTGGCGGATCAGCGTCTGGGTGCGGATCGCGTTGACGCCGGCGCCCATGTGGTCGCGCCAGAAGGGCTCGCTCTCCTCGCCCAGGGTGCCGACGCCGGCGTCGTCGGAGGCGGCATGGTCGGTGACCGGCGCCGAGAAGGCGACCGGCAGCCCGGCCTCGCGGACGGCGCTCTCGATTCGCTGCCGCCACTCGGAGTGGATCTCACCCGCCAGATAGACGCGCCAGGTCCGCTCGCTCACGGTCCCGTCTCCTCGAAGTGCTTGCTCAGCATCGTCACCTGGCCCTGGTAGTTGGAGCCGAGCTCCTCGCCGTAGAGCCGCTCCGCCGGGGCGCTGGTCCGCTCCAGGGCCAGCTTGCAGACCGGCTGGCGGTGCTCGACCATGAAAGAGACGTCGCGGGCCCGCACCTCGAGCGCGGCGCGGCTGCCGTGGCGGCCGCCGGCGGCGTCGTAGCCGAAGCCGGGGTCGAAGAAGCCGGCGTAGTGGGTGCGCAGCTCGCCGGCGGTGGGGTCGTAGGCCATCATCTCGGCCGCCACCTGGGGCGGGATGCAGACCCCCTCGGCCGAGAGCAGCAGGTAGAAGATCTCGGGCTCGAGCACGATCCGGCCACCGCCCTCGGGGAACACCGGGTCCCAATAGTCGGTCCAGCGGTAGGCGCGGATCCGCGAGAGGTCGATCGGCAGGCTGTTCTTCTTCGCCCGGTAGCCGACGATGCGGTCGCTGGGCCCCGAGAGGTCGACGCTGAGGAAGAGCCCCTCCGCCAGGGCCAGCTCCGAGTCCCGCAGGGCGTGGGAGTCGAGGTAGAGCAGCGGGAACTCGGCCTGCAGCTCGCGGATCTGCTCGTCGCTGAGGCGCACGTCGCCGCGCGCCAAGCGCAACTGGTTGAGCGAGAGGCCGGTCTGCACCTGGATCGCGAAGGAGCGCGGCACGACCTCCAGGTAGAGCTTCCCCCGGTATCCCGGCCGGATCTCGTCGAAGCGGTGGTGGCGGTCGGTCAGCACCCGGGTGAAGACGTCGAGGCGGCCGGTCGAGCTCTTCGGGTTGGCCTTCGCCCGCACGTCCTCTGGCAGGGACAGCTCCTCGATCAGCGGCACCAGGTAAGGCCGGTCGCGCTCCAGGACCGCGCCGTCGCGCAGGTCGACCTCCTGGAAGGCGAGGCCCTCGATCTTCTCCTCGACCGTCGAGTCGACGTCGGGCAGGAAGCTGCAGCGCAGAGCCCAGGCGAAGTCCCCCAGGCGCAGGTCGATGCTGGCCGGCTGGATCGCCTCGGGGCGGATCCGGTAGTCGCCGGAGCTGACCCATTCGGCGTCGATCGCCTCGCTCAGCGCCTGCGAGGGGAGGACGCCCTCGCTCGCCGCGGTCGCCACGTCGCTCATCGAGTGGAGACTATGCGGCGCGCCTCCTCGGTGCCAACGTAGGGGGCGAGCACGAACTCCGCGATGTCCGGGAAGAAGCGCTCGAGCTGCTCGGTCTCCCCGGCCAGGACCCGCCGCCCCAGCAGCGAAGCGACGCCGCCGACGACGGCCTCGTCGATCGCCTCCGGCGAGGCGCCGCTGCTCGCCGGCGCAGGCGCCCCGTCCGCGAGCTGGGGGACGAAGCTCTGCACCGCCCGCTGAAAGCGGTCGTAGATGTCGGGACCGGCGCGCAGCCCCTCGACCAGCAGCAGGTTGGCGCGGGCCGGTTTGTTGGCAAGGAAGGAAAGTACCGCCGCCAGCGCCGCGCAGACCCCGTCCGCCCAGTCGCGGCCCTCGCCGCAGGCCGCCGTCGCCTCGGTGCGCAGGCGCTCGACCGAATCGTCGTAGGCGGCGAGGAAGCAGGCGTCCTTGCTCTCGAAATGCCGGTAGAAGTCGCTCTTGGAGACGCGAGCATGGCGGCTGATGGCCGAGA
>DASVWY010000143.1:0-4748 GCA_036392975.1 Solirubrobacterales bacterium
CGCCAACCTCGGACTGCGCTCCGAGCTCCTCGCAGACGAAGGAGAAGATCGTGCGGGTGTAGTAGTCGAGCCCGCGTACGAGGGTCGGATCGACTTCGTAAGGGACCCCGGCGGCCTCCAGCAAGGAGCGAACCTCGGCGAAGTGCTTCGCGTCTTCGCCGTCGAGCCGCTCGACGATGGTCGGTGCGCCGGCCATCGTCGCCCGGGTCCCCTCGTCGTCGGAATCGAAGGCGCGCAACGGGTTGATCTCGATTCGCTCACGCACGTCCTTCGAGAGCTCGGCCTCGTGCGAATGCAGGTAGGCCTTCAACTCCTCCAGGTAGTCCCGGCGCGACTCCAGCGAGCCGAGACTGCCGAGGCGCAGCTTCACGCCCGGGACGCCTAGCTCGGTGAGCACGTCGGAGAGGAGCATGATCGCCTCGGCGTCGGCCAGCGGCGAGTCGGTGCCGATCGTCTCCAAGCCGATCTGGTGGAACTGGCGATAGCGCCCCGCCTGCGGCCGCTCGTGGCGGAAGAACGGGCCGCGGTAGTAGAGCTTCACGGGCTGCGCCAGCTTGTGCATGCCGTGCTCGAGGTAGGCGCGGCAAATCGGTGCGGTGCCCTCGGGGCGCAGGGTGACGCTGCGTCCCCCCTTGTCCTCGAAGGTGAACATCTCCTTGCGCACGACGTCGGTGGAGCGGCCGACCCCGCGTTCGAAGAGATCGGTGTCCTCGAAGGCCGGCGTCGCGATCGGCTCGTAGCCGGCCCTGCTGAGAATCGTCGCGGCGACGCGTTCCACCCGCCGGCGGACGCGTTTTTCCGCGGGGAGCACGTCGAAGGTCCCCCGCGGCGCCTGGTAGGAGCTCCTGGCCACAGTGGCTGCGACCTTACCTGCGGAGGTCCGGGTCACGCCCCCGCCTCATGCGGGCTAGCGTGCCAGCTCGGCGAGGAACGGGTTGGTCGCCCGCTCGGCGCCAAGCGTGGTGACGCCCATGTGGCCGGGGTAGACCCCCGTCTCGGGCGGCAGCGACTCGACCAAGGTCGCGATCGAGCGCATCAGCGTCGGGCCGTCGCCCCCCGGCAGGTCGACTCGCCCGACCGATCCCTGGAAGAGCACATCGCCGGAGAAGATCGCCTCCTCGTCGCGGACCGAGTAGGTGACGTGGCCGGGGCTGTGCCCGGGCGTGAAGATGACGTCGATGGTCATGCCCGCGAGCTCGAGGGTCTCCCCTCCCTCCACCGTCTCGTCGGCGTCGTAGCTCTCGAAGGGGCCGAAGCCGGAGAAGGGGACGAAGGCCATGATGTCGGCGAGGACCGGCGTTTCCAGCTTCGGGCAGTAGACGGGGGCGCCGGTGATCGTCGCCACCGGCGCCACGGCGCCGATGTGGTCGAAGTGGCAATGGGTGAGGAGGATCGCGTCGATCCTCGCGCCCATCTCCTCGACTGCCTCGAGGATCCTGTCCGGCTCTTCGCCGGGGTCGACGATCAGGCCGCTGCCGGAGCCTTCGCGACGCAGGACAAAGCAGTTCTCGGCGACCGGTCCGACCGTGAGCATCTGGACATCGAGGGTCACTTCCCCTCCCCGGCGCGGATCCGGGCACGCTCGCGCCGGCGCCACATCATCGTGTCGATGTAGTAGCCGGCGGGGACGTAGAAGACCAGCATGAAGCCGCCGAGGGCGATGGCGGAGCCGAGTGGACGCTGGAAGAGCAGCACCAGCAGGACGGTGAAGATCACGGCCGCGACGACGCCGCGGGTGATTGCGCTGCGCCAGGTCGGCGGGGCATCGACGCGGGCGGCGGGACGCTTGCGGCTGGCGCGGGCGCGCGCCTTGGCCTCCTCGCGGCTGCGCGGGCGTGCCGCGCGGCGGTTGCTGTCGATGCGACCGCCCTGGGTTCCTCGGTGCTTGCGGCGCCGCTTCTTCCTCGTCTGGGCCATCAACGCAATCTAGCCGACCGCGGACCTCAGGCGAGGGCGTCGAGCCGCCGCTCGATCGTCTGCCGGGCGGGGTCGAAGTCGCGAAGGGGGATGTCCCGCGGGTAGCCGTCCAGCGCCGCCTCCGGGATCAGGCCAATCAGCTCCGCTTCGACGGGGCGGGCGCCGAGCGGCGCCGCCAGGGCGCGGACCCGTTCGACCACCTCGCCCAGCGGGACCCCGGTGGGATCGTGGACGTTGGTCGAGACCTGGGTGCGCCCACTGGTCAGCGGCAGCCCGATCGCCCGGACCCCCACCAACCCGCCGCCGGACTCGCGCAGCCCGGCGGCGATCGCCTGGGCGGTCTCGAGATCCTCGCTGTCCAGCTCGACGTTGAAGGCGCCGAGCGGAGGGCGCGCGGTGACGAGCGTCGCCCCCGCGGTGCGATGGGGCAAGTCGGGTCCTCGATCGGGTCGAAGCTCCCCCGCCTCCATCCGCAGCCATAGCTCGGCCAGGCCGCCGTTGCGGAAGTAGGCTCGCTCGACGCGATCGGGGCCCGCCGCCATGGCGCCGTAGAAGAAGAGCGGCACGCCAAGCGCCGCGATCTTCTCGGCCGTCGCGGCGGCGGCGGCTTCGGCGGCGGCGCGCTCCTCCGGCACGAGCCAGACGAGCGGGCAGACGTCAAGCGCCCCGATAGCCGGGTGAACGCCCTCGTGCCGATCCATGTCGATCGACTCGACCGCCGCGGCAGCGCCACGCCCCAGGGCCTCCGACAGCGCATCGGCGCTGCCGGCGAGGGTGAAGACGGTCCGGTTGTGGTCCGCGTCGGAGTGGCGGTCCAGCAACGAAACCCCCGCTGAGAATGCGCGCTCCAGGGCGGCGATCCGCGCCGCATCGCGGCCCTCGGAGACGTTGGGGACGGCGAGCAGGAGCGCGGCCACCCGCTCAGACGGCGAGCTCGCCGGCCTCGACGATGGTCATGCCGTCGACTTCAACCGTCGGCTCCAGCACGACGCAGTCGAGGTGGACCGGCACCTGGACGGTGCCGCCGATCGCCGCCGAGGCGCCGAACGCTACGTGGGCGGAACCGAGGATCTTCTCGTCCTCGAGGATGTTGCCGGTGACGATCGCCTCTTCGTTGGTTCCGATGCCGAGCTCGGCGACGTTGGTCCCGTCTTCGCCGTGCTCGGTCAGCAGTTCCATCAGGCGTTCGCCCTCGGCGCCGCTGGCGTCTTCGAGGTGGCCGTCACTGACGTTGAGCTCTACCGGCGTGTCGAGCTTGCCGATCCCGGCGATCGATCCGTCGATGACGAGGGTGCCCTCGGAGGTGCCCTCCACGGGGGCGATGAAAGCCTCGCCGCAGGGGATGTTGCCGAAGGCCCCACGTTTGCTGAGGACGCCGGCGTCGACGATCGCCGTCCGACCGACCAGGCCCAGCCGCAGATCGCTGCCGTGCGGGCAGGTGATCCGTGCCTCGGCGCCGGCGCCGAGGGCGCGACTGAGCAGCGTCCCCCGCTTTCGCAGCGATTTCATCTCGGCGCCCATCACCCGTGCCAGCATTTCCTCGGTCACGCCCGGCATGGACGCAACGCGCACACCGGCCTCGCTGGCGGCCTTGCGCGCTTCCGTGTGGGAGATCGATTGGATCGTCGGCGCTACGACGACGTCGGCGGCGAGCATCGCCGCCGCCACCGCCTCGGGGGGCTCGGCGGCATGCGATTCGCGCTCCGAGATGACGGCAAGCGTCGCTTCCCCGCCCTCGCCCTGGGCGTTGATGCGCAAGAGGGCGCCGAGCTCTTCGGTCGGCGGGTTGCAGATGACCAGCACTTCTTCGCCCGGCTGCAGACCGAGGCATTCACGGATCACCGTGCTAACCGCCCTATCCAGCGCTTCGGTCGTCATCCCGGTCAAGGCTATTCGCCACCGTCTCGACTTGCAGGCCCCGAAGCTCGCACCGATAGCATCCGTCCTTCCCGCCGGAGTAGCTCAGCTGGTTAGAGCAGCGGAATCATAATCCGCGTGTCGGGGGTTCGAGTCCCTCCTCCGGCATCGCATTCTAGAGCCAAAAGCGCCGCTCAAGAGGCGGCGCTTTTCGTTCCGGGTCAAGGTCTGGGTCAAGGAATGCAGGCTGTACGCGGCTAAATGCCGTCCCAATACCGCGAAGGGCGAGGAGAGTCCGAAGGCCAATTTAGGCTCCGTCCCGTGAACCCGTTTCCGTCGATGAAAGCCAAGCGGCTACTTGCCGTCTTGGAACGGAAGCCACTCGGCTACCGCGTAGCACGTCAGTCCGGCTCGCATCGTCGGATGGAGTCGCCGGACTACCCGCCCCTAACCTTCGCGTTTCACGACAAGGCGACGATTCCCGCTGGTCTCGTGCGCAAGATCCTTGTCCGCGACGTGGGACTTGCCGAAGACGAGGCCCGGAAGCTACTCTGAATCGGAGGAACTATGGAGATCGTCCGCGTCATTTATCACCACGAAAGCGACGGCTGGTGGGCGGAGTCCCCCGACGTTGACGGCTGGTCTGCTGCTGGCGACAGCTACGCGGAAGTCGTGAAGCTGGCCGAGGACGGCATTCCATTCGCTCTAGGGCACGAGGCCACGCTGGAGAACTTTGTCCCCGCTGGCGAGCACGTCGCCGCCTGAGTAGGTGAGGCGACAGGTTGCCGTTGCATTATTTGTTTGGCCCGATTCCGGTCGGCGACAGCGGCTAACCTCGATCCACCGGTAAGCATCTGAGGAAACCGTCCGGGAGCGTCCTCTTGGGTCTTGAGAATGCGGTTTGCGAAAGCCCATTCCCCGACCCAGGAGGACACCCGGAAGGTGAAGACACAAACGACAACGCAAACCGTAGA
>DASVWY010000144.1:0-5329 GCA_036392975.1 Solirubrobacterales bacterium
ACGACGCCTTCGAAGTCGCCCTCGCTGCCGATCGGCAGCTGGATCGGCAGCGGGTGGGCGCCGAGCCGGTCCTTCATGGTCTGGACCGCGTTGAAGAAGTCGGCCCCGGTGCGATCCATCTTGTTGATGTAGGCGATACGCGGGACCCGGTACTTGTCGGCCTGGCGCCAGACCGTCTCCGACTGCGGCTCGACGCCGGCGACGGCGTCGAAGACGGCGATCGCGCCGTCGAGCACGCGCAGGCTGCGCTCGACCTCGACCGTGAAGTCGACGTGGCCGGGCGTGTCGATGATGTTGATCCGGTGGCCCTCCCAATCGCAGGCGGTGGCGGCGGAGGTGATCGTGATGCCGCGTTCCTGCTCCTGCTCCATCCAGTCCATGACCGCGGCGCCCTCGTGGACCTCGCCCATCTTGTGGGTGCGGCCGGTGTAGTAGAGGATGCGCTCGGTCGTCGTCGTCTTACCGGCGTCGATGTGCGCCATGATCCCGATGTTGCGGGTTTTCTCGAGTGGGAAGCTTCGTGGCATGGTCTTAAGGTAGTTGTCTTGAAGCGGGGACGAGAGTCAGCGAAGAAGTCGAAGTCGGCCGGCAAGAACCGCCGGGGTCGGCGCATGAAAAAGGCCCTCACGGGCCCGGCGAAACGAACTGCGAAAAAGAAGCCTGAGCGACGGGCGATGATAGCAGCGGTTCGCCGCCGCGCGATGGTCGCGCGGGTGCGTGCCGAAAGGTGGACGCGGGCCGCCGACCGCCGCGCCAACGCGGCGCTGGTCGGGGCGCCGAAGGTCAGGAGCTGGACGCGGGCTGCCGATCGCCGCGCCAACGCGCTGCTGCTGCGCGCTTGGCCGCGTCTGGCGCGGCTGCTGGGCCGCCTGCGGCGGCTGGCGATGCGCGCTTGGCGTCGCCTGCGCCCGATCGCGGTGCGCCTCTTCCGCTTGCTCTCGCGGCTGGAACGAAGGTTGCTGCGGGCGCGCGACCTCGTGGTCCGCGGCGCGACCAGGGCCAGCGCCGTGCTGACCCCGCAGCGGGCGATCGCGGCCACCATCGTCGCCTCCGCCGCCTGCCTGGCGGTCGCCCAGTTCGTCGAGTACCGCGCCGTCGAGATCGGGCAACCGGGCTACGCGGGCCTGCCGGCGGCGACCCCGCCCACCGTCGCCGCCGAGAAGGCGGGCGAGGCGCACGCCTACCTCCTGCTCCCGGTCGCCCTCCTCGCCGCCCTCCTCGGCCTGAGACTCCTGCGCGCCCCCCGTCGCAACCGCCGACGGGCCTCAAGCGTCCAAATAGCGGACGCCTCAGGCCCGTCGGCGGTTGCGGTCTTCGGGTTGGGCGCGCTGGCGCTGGGGGTGGCGCTCCTGGTTGACATGCCCGCCGGGCTCGATGCCGGGGCCGAGACCTCCCGTTTCTCCGGCGCGACGGCGGTTCTCTTCGACAGCTTCTACGCCGAGATCGTCGCCGCGGCCGGCCTGATGCTGGGTGGAGCGCTGCTGGTTGTGGCCCCAAGAGCGGCGGCCCGCTACCATGCGCGGCCGTGCCGAACACGAACCAACTTATTAGGAAGGGCCGCAAGCGCCCTAAGAAGAAGACGACGACGCCGGGCCTCAAGTCGGGCCAGGGCAACAAGAAGAAGGTCGCGGCGCCGCAGCGGCGGGGTGTCTGCACCCGCGTCGCCACCGTAACGCCGAAGAAGCCGAACTCGGCCCTGCGCAAGATCGCGCGTGTGCGGCTGACCAACGGGATGGAGGTCACCACCTACATCCCCGGCGAGGGCCACAACCTGCAGGAGCACTCGGTTGTCCTGGTCAGGGGTGGTCGCGTCAAGGATTTGCCGGGCGTCCGCTACAAGGTCGTCCGCGGCACCCTCGACGCCGCCGGTGTCTCCGACCGCAAGCAGTCCCGCTCCCGCTACGGCGTCAAGGCTTCCTAGTCTCCGATGCCGCGCCGCTCCGCAGCCCAAATCCGCCCCGTCGAGCCCGACGCCAAGCACCGCAACCGGCTCGTCCAGCAGCTGATCAACAAGGTCATGCAGGACGGCAAGAAGTCCCTCGCCGAGCGGATCGTCTACGACGCGCTGGCGATCGTCGGCGAGCGCTCCGGGGAGGATCCGGTGGAGACGCTGGAGGCGGCGATAAAACAGCTGACCCCGGTGCTCGAGGTCCGCTCGCGCCGGGTCGGCGGCGCCACCTACCAGGTGCCGGTCGAGGTGCCCGCCCGTCGGGCCCGCACCCTGGCGGTGCGCTGGCTGATCGACTTCGCCCGCGCCCGGCGCGAGTACTCGATGTCCGAGCGCCTGGCCGGCGAGATCCTCGACTCGATCCAGCAGCAGGGCGGGGCCTGGAAGCGCAAGGACGACATCTACCGCATGGCCCAGGCCAATAAGGCGTTTGCCCATTACCGCTGGTAGTTAGCCTGGCTCCATGAGCCAGCCGGTCCTCGCCGTGGACGTCGACGGCGTCATCTCCCTGTTCGGCTTCGACGAGCCACCGGACCGCAGCGAAGCCCGCTTCGAGCTGGTCGACGGGATGGTGCACTGCATCTCGCTGGCGGCCGGTGAGCGGTTGCGGCGGCTCGGCGAGTACTTCGAATTGGTCTGGGCGACCGGCTGGGAGGAGAAAGCGAACTTCTATCTGCCCAGCATCCTCGGCCTGGCGGAGTTCCCCTTCCTCAGCTTCGACGGTGCCGCCCGCTTCGGCTCCGCCCACTGGAAGCTGGGGCCGCTGGACGAGTACGCCAAGGGCCGGCCGGCGGCCTGGATCGACGACAGCTTCGACGAGAGCTGTTACGACTGGGCCCGCGGCCGCGACGAGCCCACCCTGCTGGTGCCGACCGAGTCCCACCTCGGCCTCGAGGAGGCGCAGGTAGAAGCATTGACGGTCTGGGCCAGCGGTCTAGACTGAACCGATGGAGGGCTTCCTGCCGATCTTCTTCCTGCTGGTCGTTCTGAAGATCCCGGTCTTGGGCGCCCTCTGGCTGGTCTGGTGGGCGAGCAAGGCGCCCGCCGCCGAGGACGACGCCGCCCGGGGCTCAGACGAGGGCTTCGGCCGCTGGCGGCCCCAACGCCCCCGCCCCCGTGGCCCCCAGCACGGCCCGGTTCAGACGGGCTGTGGGGAGCGGCGCTTGCGCTCGCGCTCGATCGTCCGCAGGTAGGGGTGGAAGTCCACCTCGACCGTGTGGCGCTTCGACTTGACGAAGCGCTTGTCCATCCAGCGTTCGTAGTCGGCGATCTCCGCTCGCATCTCCTCGGGCGAGGGTAGGGCGGCGCGCCCGGTCAGGAGGTCGGCGATCCATTCGGACTGGGCCTCGGAGATCGGCATGATCGGGCCGAGGGGTTGGATGAAGCCGATGAAGTAGAGGCCTGGGCGCTCCGGGGCGACCACGCGGCGGTAGAGGGGCATGCGATTGTCGCGTGCCTCGAACACCTCCGGGGCGAGGAACGGGAAGCTGATCTTGTAGCCGGTGCAGTAGACGACGAGGTCGATCTCCTCCTCGCTGCCGTCGGCGAAGCGGACGCTGCGGGCGCCGGTGAAGCGATCGATGTTGGGCTTGACCGTGATGTCGCCGTGGCCGAGCCGCGGCAGCAGCTCCGAGGAGACGGTCGGGTGCGCCTCCAGCAGCTTGTGGTCGGGCTTCGGCAGGCCGTAGTCGGTCATCTCGCCGACCGTCATCTTCAGCAGCCTGCTCATGAAGAAGCGCTGGACGGGCAGCGGCAGCCTGCTGAGGGCCGGCGGCGCCGCTTCGTCGATCGGCTTGCCGCCCAGGAACTTGGGCAGGACGTAGGCGCCGCGCCGCATCGCGATGAAGGTCTTCTCGGCGATCCGCGAGGACTCGACCGCGATGTCGACGGCCGAGTTGCCGATTCCGAGCACCAGGACCCGCTTTCCGACCAGCACCTCCGGCTCGCGGTAGTGGTGGGCGTGGATCTGCTCGCCCTCGAATTGCTCTGAGCCGGGGAAGGGCGGCTCCGGCCAGCGCGGGTTCCAGTGGTGTCCGTTGGCGACGAGGACCGCCCGGTAGCGATCGGCCTCCCGCTTGCCATCGGCGCCCTCGACCGTGACCTCCCAACCGTCCTCGACCGGGGCGACCGAGAGCACCTCGGTCCGGAAGCGGATCTTCTCCGTCAGCCCGAAGCGCTCGGCGTAGTCGTCGAAGTACCTGGCGATCTGGACGTGGCTGGGGTAGTCGGGATAGTCCTCGGGCATCGGAAAAGCCCGGTAGGACATCAGCTTGCGGGCGCTGTTGATGTGCAGCGAGCGGTAGGCGGAGGAGAGCCCGTTGTCGTTTTCGTAGCGCCAGTTGCCGCCGATCATCGACCCCTTCTCGAAGCAGTCGTAGGGCACGCCGCGCGCGCCCAGCACCTGGCAGGCGGTGATGCCGGAGCTGCCGGCGCCGACGATGCAGACCTTTTCCATGGCTGAAATGTATGGGAGAGGGACGGGTGCCCCACCCTTGCGCTGCCTTTCTAGGCGTTCAGGGGGTGAGAGAGACCACCCCTTGGGTGCGTAGAGAGAAGCTCCAATCCATTCGAAGCTGGATGCATCGGGATTGACAACCAAACGAAAGGAGCCCCCGATGACCAGCAAGAGCAAGTTCCGCCCCTCCCCCGCAATCGTGATCAGCTGCGTGGCGCTGTTCCTGGCGCTCGTCGGCACCGCCTTCGCGGCGCCCAAACTCGGCATCCGCTCGGCCCAGATCGTCGACGCCACCATCCGCACGGTCGACCTCCGCGACAACTCGGTCAGCTCGCGCAAAATCGCCGACGCCACCGTGACGACCGCCGACCTCGGCGCCGACTCCGTCGGCACCGAGGAGATCGCCAAAGACGCGGTCAAAGCCGACGAGATCGCCGAAAACGCGGTCGCCTCCCCCGAGGTGGCGCCCGACTCTCTCACGGCGGGCGACCTCGGCCCCGCCTCGGTCGCCTCCTCGGAGGTCGCCGACCAGTCGCTGACGCAGGACGACCTCGGCCCCAACTCGGTCGGTTCGAGCGAGCTGCAAACGGGCTCGGTCCGCGCCTCCGAGCTCGGCGCGATCATCCAGGTGTCCAACGACACGACGATCAAAGGCGGCACCAACGCCAGCGTCAGCGCTGCCTGCCCGGCCGGAACCGTGGTGATCGGCGGCGGCGCCCGGGCCGGCCTCTACCAGGTCCACCTGACCTCGTCCTACCGCAGCGGCAACGGCTGGCACGTCGACGCCCGCAGCGCCGCGGCGGGCGACACCACCCTCACCGCCTACGCCTACTGCCTGACCGGCGGCTCGAGCAACTAGCAGTCCCCACCCCCATCGCAACGCAACCCATCGCAACGCAATACGGCCGGGCTCAGCGCCCGGCCGT
>DASVWY010000145.1:0-3396 GCA_036392975.1 Solirubrobacterales bacterium
ATGAACGGAATCGCCTGGCCGTGCGCCTGCGCCTGGGCTTCGTAGACCTCGATCCCGCGACCGCGGCAGTGCTCGGCGAACTCGTGGCAGAGGCGGCTCTTGCCGACCCCCGGCTCGGCGACGATCCCGATCACGCCGCCCTCGCCGGACTCGGTCTGCGCCAGCGACTCCTCCAGCGCGGCCATCTCCTCGGCGCGGCCGACGAAGCGGGAGAAGCCGCGCTCGCGGGAGAGGTCGAGCCGCGAGCGCGCGGCGCCGACCCCGGCCAGCTCGAAGACCCTGATCGGACGGCTCGCCCCCTTGATCTCGAACTCGCCCAGGTCCTCCAGCCGCAGGAAGCCGCGAGCCAGCTCGGCCGCCGGCTCGGCCAGGTAGGCCTTGCCCGGCTCGGCCAGCGCCTCCATCCGCTGCGCCAGGCCGACGGTGTGGCCGACGGCGGTGTACTCGCCATCCTGGCCCTCGCCGATCGCGCCGACCACCACCTCGCCGGAGTTGACTCCGATCCGCACCGAGAAGCTGAGCCCGTGCCTGCGGCGGAGCTCGGCGGCGTACTCGGAGACGTCGTCGAGCATCTTCAGCGCCGCGTAGCAGGCGCGCCGCGCGTGGTCCTCGTGTGCCACGGGCGCCCCGAAGACGGCCATGATGCCGTCGCCGGTGAACTTGTCGACGGTGCCCTCGAAGCGGTGGACGGCGTCGGCGAGGATCGAGAAGAAGCGCTGCATCATCTCCCGCCATTCCTCGGCGTCGCGTTCCTCGGCAAGGTCCATCGAGCCCTTGACGTCGGCAAACAGGACGGTGACCTGCTTGCGCTCGGCGTCAGTCTCGATCCGACCCTCGACCACGACCGAACGAAGGTTACGCAGGAAAGCCGCTCGGGTCGGCCGGCCGGCCCCCGCCCTGCCCGCAATCGGTCGCGTTCGCAGGCAGCGGACTTATACTGGGCAGGACCGATTGACTGGTCAGTCAGCCAGCCCTCCGTTGTTCGTTATGCCCTCATAGGGTGGAAAAGGAACACCGGAAGAGGGGGGCGGGCGCCAAAGAGAGGAAACGCGTGCGTGTAGCGGCCGTACAACTGAACTCAGCCGGGGACAAGGGGGGCAACCTCGCGACCGCCGAGCGGCTCGTGCGCGCCGCCGCCGCGGATGGCGCTGAGCTGATCGCGCTGCCGGAGAAGTGGAACCTGCTCGGAACGGGCGAGGAGATGGCGGCGGGGGCCGAGCCGCTGGACGGACCGAGCCTCGCCGCCGCCCGCGCGTGGGCGCGCGAGCTCGGCGTCCACCTGCTCGCCGGCAGCATCTGCGAGGAGGGCGAGGCGAAGGCGTTCAACACCTCGGTTCTGATCGGCCCCGAGGGCGAGGACCTCGCGGTCTACCGCAAGATCCACATGTTCGACGTCGAAGCGGGTGGGGTCGAGTACCGCGAGTCCGACCACGAGGAGCCGGGGGAGGAGATCGTCACCGCGCCGCTGGACGAGCTGAGCGTCGGCCTCAGCGTCTGTTACGACCTCCGCTTTCCGGAGCTGTACCGGATCCTCGCCGTGCGGGGCGCGCGTCTCCTCGCCGTGCCCTCGGCCTTCACGATGGCCACCGGCCGCGACCACTGGGAGGTCCTGCTGCGGGCGCGGGCGATCGAGAACCAGGCCTTCGTCCTCGCCCCCAACCAGTTCGGCGAGGCGCCGCCCCACTACAGCTCCTACGGTCGCTCGGCGATCGTCGATCCCTGGGGCGTGACGCTTGCCGTCGCGCCCGACGAGGAGTGCTTCGTCGCCGCCGAGCTCGACCTGGACGCGCAGGACAGGGTCCGCGAGGCCCTGCCATCGCTCGCCAATCGCCGTCCCGAGGCCTACAACTGGCCGCGGGTACTGGAGATGCACGCGTAGCCATGGCTTCGAAAGCGCCCCCGATAGACAAGCGCCGCCAGATCCTCGACGCGGCCGTCCGTGTCTTCGCCCGTCAGGGCTTCCACTCGACCCGGGTCGCCGACATCGCCGACGAGGCGGGCGTCGCCTACGGCCTCGTCTACCACTACTTCAAGTCCAAGGACGAGGTGCTGAACGAGCTGTTCAGCGAGCGCTGGTCGCTGCTGTTGGCGGCGATCGACGAGGCCGATCGCAGCGAGGCGACGCCACGCGCCAAACTGGAAGCGGTCGCCGGCTTCATCGTCGACTCCTACCGCCACGAACCGGAGCTGATGAAGGTGATCATCGTCGAGGTGACGCGGGCGGCGAACTCGTTCGGGCGCACCCACCTGCCGGAGATCCGCCGCGCCTACGACTCAATCGGCAAGATCGTCGCCGATGGCCAGGCGCAGGGCGCCTTCCGCGGCGACGTCGACCCCGCCTTTGCCTCGATGTCGTTCTACGGCGCGATCGAGCAGTTGCTCTCGGGTTGGATCTTCGACCTGATCCCGGCCGGCGACGGCGACTTCGACGATGCCAAGGCGCTGGTGGTGACCGCAATCTGCGACGGGCTCGAGCCGCGGTGAGCTCGCTGGGCGAGCCTTCCCACCCTGACGGCGCCGAGATGGTTTACTGCGGACCTTCCGAGGGGATGGTCTAGCCAAGGTGGACAAAGAGATAACGAAGCGACTCGTCTGGAGCGGTCTGCTCGCCGCCAGCGGCGCCCTTGCCAGCATCGTCGCCACCCGCGCCGCCGCGATCGTCTTCCGCCGCCTCTACGACGAAGACCCGCCGGAGTAGAAAGATGACCGACCCGACCGTACCTCCGCCGCCCGGCTCCGACAGCAGGTCGGTCAGCGAGCTGGTCTTCGACGTCAGCGAGCGCGCCTCCTCGCTGGTCCGCGAGGAGATCGAGCTGGCCAAGACCGAGATCTCCGAAAAGGTCGGCAGCATCCTGCGCGGCTCGGTGGTCGGGCTCGTCGCCGGCACCTTCGCCTTCCTGGCGCTGATCCTGGCGATGCACGGAATCGCCTGGTTGATCAACGACCTCTTCTTCGACGAGGCGTGGCCGGGCTACTTCATCGAGGCGGCGTTCTTCCTCTTGGTCGCCGCCGCCGCCGGCCTCTTCGCCTACCGCTCGCTGCAGGCGGGAGCGCCGCCGGTGCCCGAGCAGGCGATCGAGGAGGCGAAGCGGACCAGGGCGATGCTCGAAGGGGAGCCGGTTCCGCCCACCCCGGAGGCGGGGGAGAGATGAGCGCCCACCCCGAGCCCGCCCGTCCTTCCACGGCTGGGATGCCCGGTCGCTCCGCCGCCCAGATCCGCGCCGACATCGAGGCGCAGCGGCGCGACCTCGGCCGCTCGGTCGAACTCCTGCGCGGCCGCGTCGCCGAGCTGACCGACTGGCGTCGCCAGGTCCGCGAGCACAAACGCGAGCTGGCGATCGGAGCCGCCGTTGCCGGTTTCGCGCTCGGCGGCATGCTTGCCCTTCGCCGCCGCCG
>DASVWY010000146.1:0-4986 GCA_036392975.1 Solirubrobacterales bacterium
GCCTACCTCTACCTGACCGAGGGCTCCGGTCGGGCAAAGCTGGAGAAGGAGGCGGAGGCGGCGATCGCGGCGGGCCTGCCGGCCGCATTGGTCGAGACCACGCCGTTGCCCTATCCCGTTGAGGCGGCGGTTCGCTTCGACAACCAGGCCGAGTTCCACGTGCGCAAGTACCTGCTGGCGCTGGTGGACCGCATCGAGCGCAGCGGCTGCCGGATCTTCGACGGCAGCCGCGCGCTCGACGTCAGCGAGGGGGCGCC
The DNA here is from genome assembly GCA_036392975.1 of Solirubrobacterales bacterium. GTDB lineage: Bacteria > Actinomycetota > Thermoleophilia > Solirubrobacterales > 70-9 > VRUE01. The sequence goes on from DASVWY010000146.1 coordinate 258, forward strand.
GTGCAGTGTGAGGACCGCGGACGGGGAGATCGGCGCCGATCGCGTCGTGATCGCGACGCATTACCCGTTCCTCGATCGCTCGCTGGCGTTCGCTCGCGTGCATCCGATGCGCTCTTACGCGATCGTCTGCGACATCGCTGGGGACCCGCCGCCGGGCATGTACGTCAACGGCGACTCTCCGACCCGGTCGCTTCGAGCTGTGCCCCTCGACGGGCGCGAGCTTCTCCTGGTGGGCGGGGAGGAGCACCAGACGGGGGAGGGGGGCGATACCGAGGAGCGCTACCGCGCCCTGGAGCGCTTCGCTCGCCGGCACTGGGAGGTGCGGTCGATCGAGTACCGCTGGTCAAGCCAAGACAACGTCACCATCGACGGCGTCCCCTACATCGGCAAGCTGACCCCGCGAAGCGAGCGGATCTACATGGCGACCGGCTTTGCCAAGTGGGGGATGAGCGCGGGCACCGCCGCCGGCATACTGCTTTCGGACCTGCTGCTCGGACGCGACAATCCGTGGGCGTCGCTGTACAACCCGAACCGCTTCAAGCCCCTCGCCGGCGGACCGAAGCTGATCGAGGAGAACGCCAGGGTCGGTTTCCACTTCTTCGGCGACCGGCTGAGGAAGCGGGGGCGTCGTCAGATCGAGGACTTGGCGCCGGGGGAAGGCGACATCGTCCGACACGAAGGGGAGAAGGTCGCAGGGCACCGCCGCGACGACGGCACCCTCGTCGCCGTCGCTACGCGCTGCACCCACCTCGGCTGCCAGCTCAACTGGAACACGGCGGAGCGAAGCTGGGACTGTCCCTGCCACGGGTCCCGCTTCTCCCCGGAGGGAAAGGTCCTACAGGGGCCCGCGGTGCACGGGCTCGAGCGAAAGCTCGTTGGGCGGGAACCCGGTTCGTCCTAGAGGATCTCGGCGAGGCGATCGGCCAGGGCCGCCGAGACCTCCTCGCGCACCGGTCCCTCGGCCAGGCGCTCGACCAGCGACTCGAGGAAGCCCTCGACGATCAGCTGCTTCGCCTCGGCCGGGCTGAGCCCGCGCGAGGTCAGGTAGAAGAGCTGGTCGCGGTCGATCTGGGCGATCGCGGCGGCGTGGGTGCAACGGACATCGTCGGCTTCGATCTCCAGGCCCGGGATCGAGTCGGCGTGGGCGTCGGGGGAGAGCAGCAGGTTGCGGCTCACCTGGAAGGCGTCGGTCCCCTGGGCGCCGGGGTCGACGCGGATCATCCCGCGCCAGACGGCGGTTGCCCCGGCGGCGAGGACGCCGCGGAAGGCGAGGTCGGAGAAGGTGTTGGGGGCGGCGTGCTCCTGGGTCGTGTCGTAGTCGAGATGCTGCCCGCCGGCGCCGGCGTAGCCGCCGGTCACTCGCGCCTCGGAGCCCTGGCCGGCGAGGTTGGTCTCCATCCGCACCTTGCCGCGGCCCGAGCCGAAGCCGAGTGCGGTCCAGTCGAGCCGGGCGTCGCGCTCTATCCGCGCCCGCTGGGTGGCGAAGATCCAGGCCCGCTCTGAGATGTCCTGGGTGCTGACGTAGCGCAGCGTCGCGGCCTGGCCGACGTGCAGCTCGACCACCGAGTTGAGCAGAGCGTCGGTCTCGTCGCCGGCGGAGGCGCAGTGCTCCCAGACCTCCGCTTCGGCGCCCTCCTCGAGCACGATCAGCGTGCGCCAGAAAGCGGCGGCGCCGTCCTCATCCAGCGGCAGCTCGATCCGGATCGGCTCGGCGAGCTGGACACCTGCCGGAACGTGGATCAAGACACCGTCGCGCCAGGCAGCGTCGTTGCGGGCGACGAAGGGGTCGTCGCTGGGTGCCAGCGAGCCCAGCCGCTCCGCGACCAGCTCCGGATGGGAATCGACTGCCTCGGCAAGTGGCAGCACCGTCGCGCCGTCGGGAGCGTCGATCGAGGCGCTGACCGGGGCCGGCTCGTAGGCGTCGAGGTCGAGGTTCGAGAGGTCGGTGAATTCCCACCCCTTCGTCTTCTGGTCCGGAAGGGGTGGGAGCGTCGCCAGCTCAGCCAATCGAGCCCTCCATCTGCAGCTCTATGAGGCGGTTGAGCTCGACGGCGTACTCCATCGGCAGCTCCTTGGTGACCGGCTCGATGAAGCCGTTGACGATCATCTTCGAGGCCTCCTCCTCGTCGAGCCCGTGGCTCTGCAGGTAGAAGACCTGCTCGTCACCGATCTTGGAGACGGTCGCCTCGTGGCCGACGTCGGCGTCGTTCTCGCCGATCCGGATCGTCGGGTAGGTGTCCGAGCGCGAGTCCTCGTCGAGCAGCAGCGCGTCGCAGACCACCTTCGAGCGCGATTCCGTCGCCCCGTCGGCGACCTCGAGCAGCCCGCGGTAGGTGCTGCGGCCGCCGTCCTTGGAGATCGACTTGGAGAAGATCGAGGACGAGGTCCGCGGCGCGGCGTGGATGATCTTGCCGCCGGCGTCCTGGTGCTGGCCCTCGCCGGCGAAGGCGATCGAGAGGATCTCGCCGTGCGCCTCGGGCCCGAGCAGGTAGATCGACGGGTACTTCATCGTCAGTTTCGAGCCGAGGTTGCAGTCGACCCACTCCATCGTCGCCTTCTCCTGGGCGACGGCGCGCTTGGTGACCAGGTTGTAGACGTTCTGTGACCAGTTCTGGACGGTCGTGTAGCGGACACGCGAGCTGGGCTTGGCCATGATCTCGACCACCGCCGAGTGCAGCGAATCGGTCGAGTAGACCGGCGCCGTGCAGCCCTCGATGTAGTGGACGTCGGAGCCCTCCTCGGCGATGATCAGCGTCCGCTCGAACTGGCCCATGTTCTCGGTGTTGATCCGGAAGTAGGCCTGCAGCGGCATCTCCACCTTGACCCCGGCCGGGACGTAGACGAAGGAGCCGCCCGACCAGACGGCCGAGTTGAGCGCCGCCAGTTTGTTGTCGTTGGGCGGGATGATCGTCGCCCAGTACTCGCGGACGAGATCCTCGTGCTCGCGCAGCGCAGTGTCCATGTCGGTGAAGATCACGCCCTGGGCCTCGAGCTTCTCGTTGACCTGGTGGTAGACGACCTCCGACTCGTACTGAGCCCCCACCCCGGAGAGGAATTTGCGCTCCGCCTCGGGGATGCCAAGCCGGTCGAAAGTGTTCTTGATGTCCTCGGGGACCTCGTCCCAGTCGCGGCTGTTCTTTTCGGAGGCGCGGACGAAGTAGTGGATGTCTTCGAAGTCGATCTGGCCGAGGTTGCCGCCCCAGGTCGGGGTTGGCCGGCTTTCGAAGTGCTCGAGCGCCTTCAGCCGAAAGTCCCGCATCCACTGCGGCTCGTCCTTGTACTCGGAGATCGACTCCACCACTTCGCGCGAAAGGCCCTTCGGCGCTTTGTAGGCGTAGCCGGTCTCGGGATCGTGGAAGCCGAACTTCTCCTTGTAGTCGGCGTTGATGCTGGCAAGCTCTCTTTTCTCTGCGACTGCCTCTGGCGTTGCCATGGCGAGATCAGACCTCCAAGACGATGGTGTCGTCCGCGACGGTCGTCGCGAACGTCCGTACCGGAGCATAGGCGGGGAGCGTCTTCGGCCTGCCGCTGGTCAGGTCGAAGAGCGAGCCGTGACGGGGGCACTCGACGGTGCAGGTCGCCGCGTCGAACTCGCCCTCGGCAAGCGGCCCGTCGTCGTGCGAGCAACGGTCCTCGATCGCGTAGAGGGCGCCGTCGCAATTGAAGACGCCGATCTTGATCCCGTCGTGCTCGACCAGCCGCATAGCGCCGGGCGGCAGCTCGGCGAGCGGGCAGACGGGGATAGAGGTTCCTGCGGTATCTGGCATGAGGTGGGCTGCTCCTGGCGGCCGGGCTCTGCTTGGCCGCCGTCGCTAGTGCGGGTTGAGACTTAATCCTACTTCTACAGTCGGATTTTAGCGCCCCCGTCAGCCGCGCTCCGGGACGTGCCGCAGCTTAGAGGGCACTATGGGTACATAAGCTGCGGCACGTCCGATGAGCGATGAGTTTCGCGGCCTCTTGCGGTCTCTAGGCTTGAACAGCCTTCTACGTAAGGAGCGACCATGACCGTGAAGACCAGTTATAAGCCCGGGACCTTCTGCTGGATCGACCTCGGCACGCCCGACCAGGACGACGCCGGCGCGTTCTACGGGGCCCTCTTCGGCTGGAGCCTGAAAGAGGACGAGAACGCCGAGCAGACCGGCGGCTACCGCACCGCCCAGCGCGGCGGCAACGCGATCGGCGGCGTGATGAAGCTGATGATGGAGGGCCAGCCGCCCGCCTGGCTGAATTACGTCTGCGTCGAGGACGCGGACGAGACGGTCGCCAAGGCGCGCCAGGCCGGCGCCACCGTTCACGCCGAGCCGATGAGCGTCCTCGACTACGGCCGCATGGCCGTCCTCGCCGATCCCACCGGCGCCGCCTTCGGCATCTGGCAGCCCGGCAAGAACATCGGCGCCGACGTAGTCGGCGAGCCGGGAGCGATGGCCTGGAACGAGCTCAACACCCGCGACCCCGAGGCTGCGAAGTCCTTCTACGGCGACGTCTTCGGTTGGTCCTTCGAGGAGAAAGAGTACGAGGGAAGCGGCGCCTACACCGCCATCACCCTGGGCGAGGAAACGGTCGGCGGCCTGATCGACATCACCGATCGCGTCCCCGCCGAGGTCCCCGCCCACTGGCTCGTCTACTTCGCGGTCGAAGACCTCGACGCGACGCTGGAGACGGCCAAGCCGCGCGGGGCGAAGGTGCCTGCCGGCCCCTTCGACATCGCCGAAATCGGTCGAATCGCCGT
>DASVWY010000147.1:0-5441 GCA_036392975.1 Solirubrobacterales bacterium
TGGGTGCGCTTGCGGGTCGTGAGGATCGCCTGGTAGAGGAACAGCTCTTCGAATGCCAGCCGCTGCCGCGCCTGCTCGACGTCGGCCTCACACTCGGGGAAATGCACTGCCTTGACGGAATCGGCCACGCCTGCGAGCCCCCTTCGCACTCTCAACTCCGCCGGCAGCGGCTCCGGCATGTTCCCTGCCCAGCGGATCGCCTGCTCGACCCATTGGCGGATGCGCTGGGCTTTTAGCTGCTCCGTCGCCGGGTGGACGGGCATCAGGCTCGGGGTCTCTGGCCCGCGGGTCCTGTCGCGGCGGCCCTCCCCCATGTGCTCAGACGCCGCTTCGCGTCGTCCTCCGCCATGGGGGACCCCCGCCACCGCGCCACCCGCGGGAGGAGTCAGGAGCTCGTATTCGGAGACACGGAAGCCGGGCTTGTCCCGCGAGCCGGTGAGGAGCAGGCGCGTGCCCGGGGTCAGCTTCTGGGCGACCCAGGGCTGGTTGAACCAGGTCGCGCGGATCGAGCCCGACTCGTCGCCGACCTTGACCGAGAGGATGCTGAGGCCGCGACGGCGGAAGTTGCTCGGTTTGGCGTCGAGAACCTCGACTTGGAGGGTCGCCTTGGCGCCAACGTCCACTTCGGCTACCGGGACCACCGTGCGGTCGCGGTGGCTGTGGGGGAAACGGAGCAAGAGGGCGCCCACGGTGGAGATGCCTGCTTCGGCGGCAGCGTCAGCGAGCTTGGGGCCCACACCCTCCAGCGCCGTCAGCGAGACCTCGAGGACGCTGGGGCGGGGCCAGTGGATCGACGCCTCGCGCAGCTGTGCCTCGGTCAGCTCCGAATTGCCGGCGAAGGAGCGCACTACTGGGCGGCGAGCAGCCACCACCAGCTCGGCTGGCCGCCCTCGTGGGTCTCGAGCTCGACCCCATCGGGGACGTGGGGATCGATCTCCTCTAGGGGGATCGGCGCCTCCTCCCCCGCGACCACGGTGACGATCTCGGCGTCCTCGGCGAGGCTCTCGATGGTCGCCGCCAGGGTCGAGCCGGCGCCGCCCCAGGCGACGATCTCCTCGCCGACGAAGCCGACCGCGTCGCCCTGCCGGAAGCGCCCCTGGGCGTCATCGCGCGCCGCCGGCGCCACGCCGCCGGTGGCTATTTCGCCCAGGGCGGCCCCGAGGCGCTCGGCGTTCTCATCGGCGGTCGCGCTGGGGTCGAGCGCGACCAGGGCCAGCAGGCTCGCCTGCTGCGATCTCGCCTGCACGACCCGCGCCGGCTTCTCCGAGAGCTCGCAGGCGCGCTCGGCGGCCATGATCACGTTCGAGGAGCTGGGCAGGACGACGACCTCTTCGGCCGGCACCTCGTGGATGCCGGCCAGCAGCTCGTAGGTCGAGGGGTTGAGGGTCTCGCCACCGTCGACCACGTGGGCGCCGAGCTCGCCGAACATCCGCTCCAGGCCCTCGCCGGCGGCTACCGCCAGCGCCCCCGAGCGTCCGCTCGCCAGGCGGGCGCTGCGCTCGGCGATCTGCTCGCGCATGTCGGCGACGTCGAGGTTGGTCACCTCTCCCGCCCCCTCGAAGAGGCCCACCGCCGACTCGGGATCGTCGGTGTGGACATGAACCTTCAAGGTCACCTCGTCCCCGACCACCAGGACCGAGTCGCCGAGTCCCTCCAATCGGGGCAGGAAGTCGCGTGAGTTGAGACCGGAGCCGGAGACGATGAAGTTGGTGCAGTAGCGGTAGCGGCTGTCGTGGTGGTGCGGGCGACTGAGCCGCGGCGCCTCCTGGTGGGAGATCTCCGGCAGTCCGTCTCGCTCGCCGCGCAGCCCGGCGACTACCCCGGCCAGGATCAGAACCAGGCCGTAGCCGCCGGCGTCGACGACGCCGGACTCGCGCAGGACTTCCAGCTGCTCCGGCGTCCGTTCGACCGCCCTCTGGCCGTCGGCGACCGCCCGCTCGAGCACTTCGGCCAAGACGGCGTCCTGCTGCTCGTCGCTGACGCCGCGGTCGAGCCGCTGCCTGTCGGCCTCCAGGCGGGCGAGCTGGCGAGCGATCGAGTGGGCCATCTCGCGAAAGACGGTCAGCATCGTCCCCTCCGCCGGGTCGCGGACCGAGTCGTAGGCGGCGTCGGCCGCGCTGGCGAAGGCGGAGGCGACGAGGACCGGGTCGATCAGCTCGCCGGGCCTGCTCGCCAGCTCCTCGGCGGCGCCGCGGACGATCTGGCTGAGGATCACCCCGGAGTTGCCGCGTGCCCCCATCAGCGCCGCCCGGGCCAAGGCCTGCACGAGGCGAGTGCGGCCGATCTCGTCCACCTCCAGGCCGTCCAGGTGGTCCAGCTCTTCCATCACCGCCCGCATCGTCATCGCCATGTTGTCGCCGGTATCGCCGTCGGCGACCGGGAACACGTTGAGGTCGTTGACCTCCTGGCGGCGCTCCTCCAGGTGGGCGTAGGCAGAGCTGATGACGCGTCGGAAGCGCGCAATAGACGGATCGGGCATCGCCAGCAGAAATCTAGTCCCCGGCACAGACAAGGGATGGCGAGTCCTTCCCCGGGAGCCAGGGAAGGGACGGCAGTCCCCTCCTCGTGAATTGCTGTCGCACGCGCTTCGCGCTTAGCGACGGATTGGGAGCCCGGCTGCGCCGGGCGAAAGACAGATTGCATATCGCCGCTTCGCGACATTCCCGATGAGGGGACTGCCGTCCCTTCTCACGCGACCCGGCAACCGATCGGAGCTTTCTTGTGGCGCTTGAGGACCGGATCTTTTCCAAGTGGCTGCCAGCGCTGGCTGGAAGGAAGCCGGTGGCCCTCCAGGCGAATGTGGCCGAAGGCCGCGATATGCAATCTGTCTATTGCGCGGCGCCAGCCGCGCACCAACCCCGTCGCTAAGGCCGAAGGCCGTGCGACTTCAATTCGACTGGAGGGCCGCCGGCTTCCTTGCCGCGACCGCTACGCGGCCTTGATGACCTTGTTGGCCTTGAGGCAACGCGTGCAGACGTAGGCGCGCAGCTTGCGCCCCTTCTCCTCGATCCGCACCTTCTGCAGGTTTGGGTCGAAGCGCCGCCTGGTGGCGACCATCGAGTGGCTGCGGGAATTGCCGAACGCCGGCCCCTTGCCACAGCTATGACAGACCTTGGCCATCGGGTCGTGCATGGTAGCCTGATCGCTAATTAGCTAAGCGGACTAATGCCCGATTACAACGGAGGGACTCGGTGAAAGGGGGAGAGAAATGGCGGCTGAGAACTTAGTGACGGTGAACATGCACGAGGCCAAGACCCATCTCTCGAAGTTCGTCGAGCGGGCCGAAGGCGGCGAGGAGATCGTGATCTGCCGCGCCGGTAAGCCCGCGGCGAAGCTCGTGCCCTTACCGGCGAAGCTCGGCAAGCGCAAGCTGGGCGGTTGGGAAGGGAAGTTCGAGATGCCCTCGGACGTGGAGTGGCGGGAAATGAAGAGGGAGATCGAAGAGATGTTCTACGGCGACCACGACGACGGCCAGGACTGGGACTTCTCGAAGTGAGACTGCTCCTCGACACCAATGCGCTGATCTGGACCCTTATACGCCCGGGGAGGCTGTCGAAGGCGGCGGCCGCGGCGATTCGTGAGCCCGAGAGCACCGTTTTCGTCAGCGCCGTCAGCGCCTGGGAGCTCGGGGTCATACAGGCCAAGTGGCGGTTGAAGTTCCCCGATGACCTGGAAGCTCAGATGGACGAGCATGGCTTCAGGCCGCTGGCGGTCAGCGTGCCGCACGCCCTCGCGGTGGAGTCGCTCCCGAAGATCCACGGCGATCCATTCGACCGGATGCTCGTCGCCCAGGCCCAAATGGAGGGCCTGACGATCGTCACCTCCGATCGCGTGATGCGTCGCTATCCGGTAGCGGTGCTGCCTGCCTACTAGCCCTAACCCAGCCGCCGCTGCAGCAGCGCCATCCGCGCCACGGTCATGGCGGCGTTACGGCCCTGGTCCCGCTTGCCACCGCCCGCTCGGGCGAGCGCCTGCTCCATCGTGTCGCAGGTGATGACGCCAAAGGAGCAGGGGACGCCGGTCTCCAGCTGCACGTCCTGAATCCCGCGGGCCGCCTCGGCGCAGACGAAGTCGTAGTGGTCGGTCTCGCCGCGGATCACCACGCCGAGGCAGGCGACGCCGGCGAACTCGCCGCTGCGGGCGTGCAGCTTCGCCGCGAAGGGCAGCTCGTAGGCGCCCGGCACCGAGGCGTGGCGAACCGACGCGGCGGGAACGCCGGCCAGCTCGAACCCTTCCTCGGCCCCCTTCAGCAAGCGCTGCGCGAGGTCCTCGTAGAAGCGACCGACGCAGACGGCGAAGCGCAGCGAGGAGAGGATCGCCCGCTCGGCCTCGTCGAAGCTCTCGAGGAAGGCGCCGTCCTCCTCAGCCATCATCGGCCTCCGCGTCGCGCTCCTCCTCCTCGTGGATCATCTCCTCGTCGAGGGCGAGGCCCTGGTGGTGGAGGACGTGGCCGAGCTTGTCGCGCTTGGCCCGCAGGTAGGCCTCGTTGTGGGCGTTGGGGACGGCCTCGATCGGCACCTGCTCTGAGACCGAGAGGCCGTAGCCCTCGAGGCCGTGGATCTTCTTCGGGTTGTTGGTGAGGATGCGGATGCTGCTGAGGCCGAGGTCGACCAGGATCTGGGCGCCGATCCCGTAGTCGCGCAGGTCGGCGGGCAGGCCGAGCTTGAGGTTGGCTTCGACCGTGTCCGCCCCCTGCTCCTGCAGTTTGTAGGCGCGGAGCTTGTTGAGCAGGCCGATCCCGCGGCCCTCCTGTGAGAGGTAGAGAAGGACCCCCTGCCCCTCCTGCTCGATCATCGCCAGCGCCGAGGCGAGCTGTTCGCCGCAGTCGCAGCGCATGCTGTGGAAGACGTCGCCGGTCAGGCACTCGCTGTGGACGCGGACGAGCACGTCTTCGGCGCCCGCCACCTCGCCCTTGACCATCGCCACGTGGTGTTTGTCGTCGACGAGGGAGCGGTAGCCGACAGCGGTGAACTCGCCGAAAGCCGTCGGCAGGGCGGTATCGACGACCCGCTCGACCAGCTTCTCGGTGCGGCGCCGGTAAGCGATCAGGTCGGCGACGGTGATCATCTTCAGCCCGTGCCGCTCGCAGTAGGGGATCAGGTCGGGGACGCGCGCCATCGTCCCGTCCTCGTTCATCACCTCGCAGATCACCCCGGCCGGGTTGAGGCCGGCGAGCCGGGCCAGGTCGACGGCCGCCTCGGTCTGGCCGGTCCGCTCCAGCACACCGCCCGGTTTGGCCTTGAGCGGGAAGACGTGGCCGGGCTGGACCAGGTCGCGCGGGCTGGCCCCGGGGTCGACCGCGACCTGGATCGTGCGGGCGCGGTCGGCGGCGGAGATCCCGGTGGTGACTCCTTCGCGGGCCTCGATCGCGACCGTGAAGGCGGTCTGCAACGGCGTCTCGTTCTTGGCCGCCATCAGGTCGAGACCGAGTTCGTCGCAGC